>NZ_JACJDN010000209.1:0-6111 GCF_014163565.1 Pseudoalteromonas sp. SR45-5
GGCGCAAATTTTTAAAGCGAAAAAAAAACCGTTAAAGCAACAAACACTAGAATTGACTATAACGGGAATAGATCATCAAGGGCGTGGCATTGCTAAACATAACAATAAAGTATGTTTTGTAAGCGGTGTATTACCAAACGAAACAGTCAAAGCAACACTCGTCGAAGATAAAGCTAAATACAGTAGTGCAAAAGTAACTAAAGTTATTCAAGCGAGTGAATCAAGAGTAGATGCTTTTTGTGAGCACTATAATCAGTGTGGTGGTTGCCAATTACAGCATTTAGAAGTAAGCCAACAAGTTGTAGAAAAACAAACTGCAGTTACTCAGTTATTTAGTAAGTTTGCTAAATTAAACAGCTTAAACTGGCAAACCCCATTATTAAGTAAACCTGTGCATTACAGACGCAGCGCTCGTATAGCTGTTATGTTTGATAAAGCAGCTAAAAAAATGCGCGTGGGTTACAGAGCAAGTGGCTCAAAAAATATTGTGAGTATTAATAAATGTGCAGTACTTGATGAAGTATTTACAGATGTTTTCACACTTTTTGATGATTTAATTAATCAACACAAAGCACTGCACAGTATAAGCCATTTACAGTTATGCCAAAGTGATAAACAAAACTTTGTTGTTATTCGTCACACTAAAGCAATTAATGATGATACAAAGGCTTTGGTTGAGCACATAACAAAAAGCCAGCAGTTTAAAATTGTATGGCAAAGCGAGAGCGATGCAATAGAACATTCACACTTAGCCATGCCATTTTATTATCTTAAAGAATTTGATCTAAAATTTGAATTTGGTTTAGGTAATTTTATTCAGGTAAATGCGCAAGTTAACGAAGCTATGTTAAAGCAAGCTGCAAATTGGCTTGATTTAAAAGGTGATGAAAATTTATTGGATTTATTTTGTGGGATTGGTAATTTCTCATTAGTGTTAGCAAAACAAGCAAAATCTGTAATTGGTGTAGAAGGTGTGACTTCAGCGGTTGCAATGGCTGCTCAAAATGCGCAAACTAACTCTATTACCAATGCGCAGTTTCATTGCTTTGATTTAACCCAAAGCATACAGAGCGCCCCATGGTTTAGCAAAAACTTAGATGTGCTTGTACTCGATCCTTCTAGGACTGGTGCTATGGCTGTATTAGAGCAATTACCTTTAAAGCAGTTTAAAACTATTTTATATGTCTCTTGTGACCCTGTTACTTTAGCCCGTGACAGCGCAATTATTTCACAAGCTGGCTTTGATCTTAATAAAATTGGGCTAATGAATATGTTTCCTCATACAGGGCATATTGAAACTATGGCGTTATTTCAACGGAGGTAGAACGCATTATGGTAGCTACACGACAATCACATCAACAAGATGAGACAACAGATTTTAGCACTCGGCTTTCATTTCTTGCCTTGTCTGAAGAAAAAACAGAGCTACTTACTAAAGCCCAAGCGCTCTGCGTAAAATGTGATAGTGAAAGCAGGCAAACTACTGCAATCGAAATGGTTGAAATTTTAGCTGAGCTAAATCTCGACCCCGAATCGTTAGCTACTGCGTATTTAACCCCGTATTTTTTAAACGACTTAATATCGCTTGAAACCATCGAAGAGCAGCTTGGGAATAACATTGCCATGCTGCTAACTGGGGTTGCACAAATGGCCACTATTAGTACTTTATCGCATCAAGGTAAAGGCACTATGCAAGTTGATAATATTCGAAAAATGTTATTAACCATGGTTGAAGATGTGCGCGCCGTGGTCATTAAGCTTGCCGAGCAGGTATGTCATTTACGCAATGTAAAAAATGCGGATGAAGAAGACCGCGTCATTGCCGCTAAAGAAACGGCTGATATTTTTGCACCATTGGCAAACAGATTAGGAATAGGGCAATTAAAATGGGAACTGGAAGATTTATCGTTTAGATATTTGCACCCAGGCACCTATAAAAGCATAGCCAAACAACTTGACGACAAACGTCTTACACGCGAAGCCTACATGGAAGATATGGTTGAGCAAGTAAAAAATCGTTTAAGTGAAGCGGGCATAGAGGCCCAGGTTTATGGCCGTCCTAAGCACATTTACAGCATTTATAAAAAAATGCAGCAAAAAAACTACGAGTTTGATCAGCTTTTTGATATTCGGGCAATGCGTATCGTCGTTGAACGCCTGCAAGACTGCTACGGTGCGCTGGGCATTGTGCACACCAATTGGCGTCATCTTAATAAAGAGTTTGACGACTATGTAGCAACCCCAAAACAAAACGGCTATCAGTCAATTCATACCGTGGTATTTGGACCTGAAGGTAAAACGGTAGAGATACAAATTCGTACCAGCGACATGCATCAAGATGCTGAGTTAGGGGTGGCTGCACACTGGATGTACAAAGAAGGTGCATTACCAGGGCGCGGTTCGGGTTATGAGCAAAAAATCAGCTGGTTGCGTAAGCTACTCCAATGGCAAGAAGAAGTGGTTGATGGTGGCGATTTAGCAGAAGAGCTTAAAAACCAAGTAGTAGAAGATCGCGTATACATATTTACCCCAAGCGGCGATATTATCGATTTACCACTTGGTGCTACACCGCTTGATTTTGCTTACTACATCCACTCAAATGTGGGGCATCGTTGTATTGGTGCAAAAATATTCGGCAAAATAGTGCCGTTTACGCATCAACTTACAACAGGAGATCAGGTAGAAATACTGACCCAAAAACAACCAAATCCAAGTCGTGATTGGTTAAACCCGTCATTAGGATACATTAAATCATCCCGTGCTAGAGCTAAAATCCACCACTGGTTTAAACAGCTCGACCGCGACAAAAACTTAAGTGCGGGGAAAGAAATTCTCGACAGTGAATTACAAAAGCTCAATTTAACATATAAAGATTTAGAGCCAGCCATTAAGCGTTTTAACTTTAAAGAGCTGGATGACTTAATGGTTGCGATTGGTGCGGGCGATGTTCGCCTCAATCAAATGCTTAACTTTGTAAGTGATCGGACAGAAGATGAGCCGGTTATTCGCATTAAAGCACCAAGTAAAGTAACTGGTGATAAAAACGGCATTGTGGTTGATGGTGTTGGCAGCCTAATGAGCCATGTAGCCAAGTGCTGTCGCCCAGTACCTGGCGATGAAATAATAGGTTATATAACCCAAGGTCGAGGAATAGGTGTTCATAAGGAAGACTGTGATTCGTTTAATAACTTAAAAAACCAGCATCCTGAGCGTGTTATTTCGGTAAGTTGGTCAGATGATATTAACGGCTCGTACGCACTAAGTATTAAAATAGAAGCCACCGATCGTTCAGGGTTGATACGCGATATAAGCTCAGTACTTGCTAACGAAAAAGTAAATGTTTTAAACATGAACGTAAATACGGTTGAAGATAATCAGTTAGCTATATTTACAATGCAAATAGAAGTACATGACTTATCGGGTACTAACCGTGTTCTTTCTAAATTACACCAAATTGAAGGTGTACATGATGCCAAGCGTGGTCATTAATCATGAATGATAATACAGCGCTTACACAACTTCTTAGCATAATGAAAACACTGCGAGATCCCAAGGGCGGTTGTCCGTGGGATCTCAAGCAAGATTTTAAATCTATTGTGCCGCATACGCTAGAAGAAGCGTACGAAGTTGCCGACTGTATTGAATCAGGCAACTTAGATGAGCTTAAAGGTGAATTGGGTGATTTGCTATTTCAAATAGTTTTTTATGCGCAACTTGCACAAGAGCAAAATCTATTTGATTTTAATGATCTAGTAGAGCAATTAAACGATAAGCTTACCCGTCGTCACCCGCATGTGTTTGGTGGAAAAAAAGAGCTAACAGACGATCAATTATCGCAGCAGTGGCAAGCAATCAAAGCACAGGAGCGAAGTGCTAGAGCGCAAACCGAATCCCCTTCTTTTTGGCAAGATATCCCTGGCAATATGCCAAGCTTAAGTAAAGCCAAAAAAATTCAACAACGCGTGGCTTCCCTTGGCTTTGATTGGCCAACGTATCATGGTGCACTAGATAAAGTGAGTGAAGAAGTGCTTGAAGTAAAAGAAGCGATTGAGCAAGACCCGCTATCTGATCATACAGCGGAAGAGCTCGGCGACTTACTTTTTGCCACTGTTAATGTTGTACGCCATGTTAAACGAGATCCCGAACAACTGCTTCGTAGCGCTAATGATAAGTTTTCAGCGCGTTTTGAAAAGGTAAACGCTTATTTGCATGCGCAAGGTAAAAGCTTAGATACAGCAACCTTTGAAGAGATGGATAGTGCGTGGGATGCGATTAAAAAAGTAAAATAGGCTTAATGTTAAATAGTGCACATTTTTTGTGCGCGTATTAGCTAATTTTAGCTGGATTGATAAGCAGTGTTTTGGTACAATTTCGCCCCGTCTTGATGATATACCCTTAGGCTCTTCTTTGGGTGTTATATTCCTTTTAATTCCTGATATTCTAGGGTTCGCATGAGTACAAAATTTATCTTCGTTACTGGCGGAGTTGTTTCTTCGTTGGGTAAAGGTATTGCCGCAGCTTCACTGGCCGCTATTTTAGAAGCCCGTGGTTTAAATGTTACCATTTTAAAGCTGGATCCTTACATCAACGTTGACCCAGGCACAATGAGCCCAATTCAACACGGTGAAGTTTACGTTACAGAAGACGGCGCAGAAACTGACCTTGATTTAGGTCACTACGAGCGTTTTATCCGTACCAAAATGACTAGTCGTAATAACTTCACACAAGGCCGTGTATATGAAGACGTATTACGTCGTGAGCGCCGTGGTGAATACCTAGGTGCTACTATTCAGGTTATTCCACATATCACTAACGATATTAAGCAGCGTGTATACGACGGTGCTGAAGGTTATGATATTGCTATTGTAGAAATTGGCGGCACTGTAGGTGATATTGAATCACAACCGTTTATTGAAGCAATTCGTCAGATGGGAACTGAAATTGGCCGCGAACGCGCGCTATTTATTCACTTAACGCTAGTGCCATTTTTAGGCCCTGCCGGTGAAGTTAAAACGAAACCAACTCAGCACTCTGTTAAAGAGTTACGCTCAGTCGGTATTCAGCCAGATATTCTTATTTGTCGTTCAGACCGTAAACTACCTAATAATGAGCGTGCAAAAATCTCATTATTCACAAACGTAGAAGAAAAAGCGGTTATTTCACTACCAGATGTAGACAGCATTTATAAAATTCCTGCGTTATTAAAAACACAAGAATTAGATAACTTTGTATGTCGTCGTTTTCACTTAGATCCACCAGAAGCTGATTTAGCTGAGTGGGAACAAGTACTTTATCAAGAGTCTAACCCAACGGGTGAAGTGACCATTGGTATGGTTGGTAAATATATTGAATTACCAGATGCGTACAAATCGGTTAACGAAGCATTAAAGCATGCGGGTCTTAAAAACCGCCTAACAATCAACATTGAATACGTAGATTCACAAGACTTAGAAAGCAAAGGTGTTGAATTACTTTCACACTTAGATGCTATTTTAGTACCGGGTGGATTTGGCGGACGTGGTGTTGAAGGTAAAATTTTAGCAGCTAAATATGCACGTGAAAATAAAGTACCATACTTAGGTATTTGTTTAGGGATGCAAGTAGCATTAATTGAATATGCACGTAATGTTGCAGGTTTAACAGATGCAAACTCTACAGAATTTAATGCAAATTCAGAAGCACCGGTAGTTGGCTTAATTACTGAATGGCTAGATGCTGAAGGTAATGTTGAAACACGTAGCGAAAAATCTGATTTAGGTGGCACTATGCGTTTAGGCGCACAAAAATGTCATTTAACGCCTGGTTCTAAAGTACATGGAGTATATGGCAGCGACGAAATTGTTGAACGTCATCGTCATCGCTACGAAGTAAATAATAACTTCGTAGAAATACTTGAAAAAGCAGGCTTAAGCTTTACTGGTTTATCAGAAGATAAAAAACTGGTAGAAATTATCGAAAATAAAGATCACCCATGGTTTATTGCCGCGCAGTTCCATCCGGAATTCACGTCAACGCCACGTGATGGTCATCCGTTATTTGAAGGGTTTGTAGCAGCTGCACACATCCACCAAAAAGCGAATTCGTAATTTTAAAAGCCGTGCATATTGCACG
>NZ_JACJDN010000020.1:0-15914 GCF_014163565.1 Pseudoalteromonas sp. SR45-5
GATCCTTGCCTTTTTTACAATCGATCACCCACTTATAAAAGAACCTCGCGAAAGGTTACTAGGTGAAGGCATCGGCTTTTTAAGTGATGCAAGCAAGGTCAACAGAAGCCCCGCTGCAAATATGGCTAAAAATAGGATCAACAGTCAACTTAAACTATCTGAATCTGAAGGTGAGTATGTAGAAAAAACGTTTACAACAGATGACTCTGTTCAGTTATTTCACCTACGCTATTGTCGTGAGCGTGACTTAAACCTTTATTTTTATGACGACCGTTTAAATACGGTATGTAAAATAGTGACTGAAGCATTAGAGCAAAAGCGAGCAAAGTAGTGGATTTTTCAGGATTAAATAAAAAAGCAAGCGACTCATTTCATAAGCAGCGCAATATGCTCAAGCAATTAGCGCAAGGCAAAACATTAAAGTGTGAGAAGTGTAATGGGGTTTTAACACTTGATTTAGCCACCAGCGAGCCTGGTAAAGGCATAGTAAAGTGCAAACAAGGCTGTACGGATATTATATTAGAGCTAGGCACTTAGATTAAACTAAGCGCCTAGCTCTAATAATTACTCTTCCCAACTCTCGTCGGTTATCAAGCCGCTATTAATTGCGACCACTTCAATTAGTTCAGCAAACCCTAATGCAAAGTCACCCATAGATTCATACTGATACTGACACAAAGCTTCTATTGTCATGTTATTTTGTTTGGCAATCTGAGCTATTGCTAGCTGGTCGAGTGCAAAAAAGCTTAGTGTGCTTAACGCACTTTCTAATGCTTGTTTAAAATCAACGTCTAATTGCGGTGCATTTAACAAAGGTTCTGCATAAGCTTTCGTTGCAACTAAGAAGCCTTTACTCCACGACTTACAAAATTCAGCATCAAATGTGTCTGGTAATTTATATCCAGTTTCGAACACCTGCTCACTAATTTTGTGATAAAGCGCCATAAACAAAAAAAGCATTTCTTCATCTAAATCATTAGCTGTGTTTGGCAATATCTGCTCAAGCCACTCATGTACATCTAATGGGTTAGGCGAACAAATTACACCAAATAAATAGCCTTGGCTTTGTACAAGGGTCATTGCTTGAGATTGGGTATTTAAAAATGAGCTGAGCTGCTTTGCGTGCAACTCAGTAAATTGGGGTATTTGCATTAAAACTCTTTATATTAAAACATTAAAAGTTGAGCGGGTAGCGACCTTGGTTATCTGGTCGGCCTAAAAACTTAACCGCATCATGTACATCTTTAGGTAAGCTGGCATCTGGTTTTACATAACCTGCCACTCTAAAGTCGAAATTAGCTTTAAGTGTAGCATCGGCCTCAAGGCCAAGCGTATTATCTGGGTCAATTAATATAGCAACATCACCCGACTTACAGCTTAACTTACCTGCTAGAGGTCCAATATTAAACCATCCATTTAAACCTTGAACATCAATATTAGGGCTCGCTATTTCACCTTTTAGTGAGTCACAATAAGGTGCGCCTGAGCTGTATTCATCAAGTTCTAATATCACACGCCCTTTAGCGGTAACAGGCAGAGGAAGTTGCACACGTTGCATTGCACGCTCTACAGTTGAGCGTACTAGGGCGTCAGTCACTATTACTTTTTTATTAAAAAACCCATAACTTACATCTGCGTAACCCGAAATATCACTGCGTTCTCGTGGATTACCAAATTTTATGTTCGCATTTAGTTTGCCTGTAAATAATTTCCAGCCTGCAATATCCCAGCGCACATTATTTAACTGTTCACCATCAAAACGAACTTGCATCATTTGACCTTGCCAAACAGTGCCTACAGTTTGGCCTACTTCTAATTGCTTTGGAAAGTACGGTTTTGCTATATCTAGTGCAATATGTGCTGGTAATTTAATAAAACAAAACACAATAAAACTAATTAAAAAGACAGCCGATAACGTTATTATTTTTTTCATTAATTAATTCTCTAATACTAAACGGCTTACGCGCACATAGCCTGATTTATCATCGCGACTTAAATCTAAATTTTCAATTTTTAAACCATGCTGATTTACTAGCTCATCTAGCCATTCTATTAACTGATTAAACTCTACTGAGTCAAGCGTCAAACGAAGTGAATCACTACTGGGCTGCATTTTACTAATATTGATTTTATAGCGTCCACGAGTAGAGTTTACCACTTGGCTTAAGTTTGTATTGCTAGCAACACTGGTGTTGCCTGCAGCCTTTAGCTTAACAATACTGTCATCAACCCAAGCTAATAGCTCTTGTTGTTTAATTTGAGATTGCTGTGCTTTTTCTATCGCGTTATTTAATGGCCTAAATATCCCCATTACTAAAACAAAAATAATAAACACGCCACCAGCGACCATTACCAATTGTTGTTCTTGCTCTTTAAGCGAACGCCACTGTTTCATTAACTGCTTTTTCATACTGCACCTCGCAGTTTAATTTCGCCTACGACATAATCACCGTCATTATTTAAAGACCCTTGCTCAACAGTTAAACCTTGCTTTTCAAGTATGATTTTTACTTTACCAAAAGTTTGGAAGTCTTTAGCCCGTGCACGAATTCGCAGCTCATTACGACGTTTGTCATAACGAAGTGTTTCAGGTGTAAATTCGCTGACTTGCGAAAATACATCAACCAAATTAGTCGTTAAGTCTAAAAAGCCGGATTCACTTGAGCCTTGTATTTTATCTAACGCGCCTTTAATTTGGCTTTTAATTAGATTAGGGCGAACTTTAGTTCCCGGAAATGCTTTTTGATATCTGTCGACTACTTGAGCTTTAGCTACTTCTACTTGTGTATTAAGTTGGTGTAACTCAATAGCTTTTATTGTAATTGTAGAAACCAATGCAACACTTGCTATAATTGCGGCGCCTTTCCAGTAACCCCACCACAAAGCGCTTTGTTTTTTAAGCTGATACATACCTTGGCGTAAGTTAAAATTAACGCTATCTAACTGTTTTGCAAATAATGCTAAAGGTAAGTCGTAATCGCTTGTTTGGGCTTGTAAGTTAACGCTTTCAGGAAACTGATTAGCAGGACTAAAATGTTTAATGTCGGGGTTACCCATGGCTGATAAATAGCCATTCAACCAACTAGATTCAACCGCACTAATATGCCATTGCCCTTGCTTAAACAACCATTGGTTGTTGAGCTCAATAGCAGTTACGGCGCCATCATCTGCAAGCGGTAACAACAAAGCATCGGGTAATATTCTGTATACTGATAGATTATGCTCAGCAAATAATGCAAGCCATTGTTCAAACCATTCACGGTCTGTCATTGCTACACGAATTGCATGTTGCTCACCAAGCATTGTCGGCTGCGCTACAGCTATAAACAGTTCATCTACGTCACATGCTATATTTTCTTCAAGCATGTATGGCAATGCTTGCTCAAGCTTGCGATTCCATTTTGTTGGCAAAGCGACCGTTTTTAATTGCACTTGATCACTGGGTAATAACACGACAACTTCTCGGGTAAGTGCTTTTTCGCTTAGCTCACTTAAATGCTCTGCATTTGGTAACTCGCCACTGGCTATTATTTCTTGTTCTTGTGGTGAGTAAATTAACCAGTTAAGTAATTCTTGTTCGGTTTGACCCGTGCGGATCAACAGTATTTCTGTCACTGTACGCCTCCAAATTTTCGCGCCAGTATCGTTACGTCGCCATCTTTAGCGTGCAGTAATGTGGTCATCGAAAAACGCAGGTCGACAAAGTTTGCCTGCGTTTGTAATTTAAAATATTCGCTTTTAATACTAAATAGACTTTTTATTGAGTCAGTATTAGTACCGCCTTGCTGCTTCACCTGTTCAAAAAATTCATCGATGGTGTCAAAGCCAGTTTGCGGTCTTGCGCCTAACACCGCTTCTGCGCCAGATAAGCTTAAGCTTTCTATCAAGGCACTGAGTATGAGCGCTTGCTCTGGCAATAATGTATTTACGTTAATTGATAAAAGCGTACTGCCTGGTATTACGCATACATATGGCAATACTTTTTCCATCACTAATGGGTTAAAGCCCTTAACTAAACGCAGCTCCGATGTTGATGCAAATAAGCTATTGGCTGTCATATACGGAAAATCTCGCGATAAGTACTCGTCTTCTTCTGCGCCTGAGCGATACGTAATACTGTTCTCATCAAGCCAATCAAATACGCTATCTGCCATTGTCTCTTCTGATTCATCAGCAGGTAAATCTTCAATGTTTTCAAGTAATGCAAATAGTGCTTTATGTGCAGGGTTTGTTTTACTTGCGCTATTTTCTTCTGGCGCTATGGCTAAAGCATTTAAATTTAGACATGCTTGTAAATCAGTAATTTTGCCACTTAACGTGCCGTTATCAACAGGGTATGAAGCATCACCTTGAGTTGCCCACACTTGATCGAGTGTTGTTTTATCGGCATCATCTTTTTTACTTTGTATTAGCCCTTTAATAGCAAGCTCTTCTGCACCGTAGGCGTACCATTTAGCTTGTTGGTGACCTTGCAAGTTTGTACTTTTTTGCACTTGAACCATTAAATTAGCACTCATTTCTACTGCTAAAATAGCCGCTAATGCCACAATAAACAAAACAATAACAAGTGCTGCGCCGCGCGATGATTGCTGCTTAACCATTATTCACATCCGTACTTTGTGTAGCAACAACTTTGCCTTGCCCAGGAACTAAAAATACACGACGAATTGGCTCTGCTTCTATTTGTTGCAACGTAACAGCAACCGCTTTAGGGAGAGCTTTAATTTCCCACTGTTCTTGCCATTCGTTTTTATCATCCAAAAACTCAAACTTAAGTTCTTCAACATTTTCTAGTACACGTTGAACTCGCGGTTCCATATTATCAAGCTGATCAACATAAACCCGATAAACACGCTCAAGGTTATCGTCTATCACTCTATAACCAACGGCTTGTAGTTCTGAACGTGGCAATAAATTAATTGGATTTACCCAGCCATCTCGTACAAACGCAATACCATCGTATTGGCTTTCTAAAACGTAACGACCAGCAAGTAAATATTGTTCTTGAACATCACCCGACTCATTGCGAACTGAGCGTTTGGTCATTTGGCTAAAATCTTGATCCATTAATCTAAATGTTGTTTGCAATCCATTTAGCTCAGCAATCTTTTCATCGGAGGCATCTTTTGCTCTTGTTGTCGTCTCGAGTATTTGATGAGTAGCAATAATAACAAAAGCTAAAATACCCAGTGCAACCATAACTTCAAGTAATGTAAACCCGCGCTGCTTCACTTACTTTTTGCCTTTATTTAAATACGTTGATAACTCATATGCTGAATGCTCATATTTTTCATCCGTAAAAACATTTATGGTTAGTTTTACAAAGCTTTTGTCAGCTGTGGCTGTAACTTCTTGCTGCCAAAACCATTCAACACCGCCCATTACTTCGCTGCCTTTAAGGTTATTTTTACCTTGCCATTGTTCGCCTTTAGTACGCTGTTCAATAATAACGTTTTCGGCGACCCAAGATGCATAGGTTTGCTCTTCAATAGTCGTTAAGTGGTGAATATGCTCGCTTGTTGCTTGCATTGCAGCTATACCCGCCATGGCACAAATACTTAATGCCACTAACACCTCTAATAAGGTAAACCCTTTAGTGCGCTTCATTATTCTGGCTCTCGGCGAAAGTTTACTGGTGCAGTAAATTCACCTTCAATGTAATACACAGGTTCGCTTTGCTCTTTTAACTCTAATACAAGTTGAAACGCGCTTACCTCACCTGATGACAAAATAAGTACTTGTGGTATTTTTAACTTTTTAAGCTCAAGTAAACTGTCTTCATCGCCGCCACTCATAAGCTCGCGCCAGTTAGATTGCTCTAAGAGGTTATCTTGCGCCCACGCTAAATCTTCTAAGTTAAGCGTGAGCTTTAATCTTTCATCTAATTCTATTGGTTTAAAAAGATTTTCACGGTCAAAAGTAATCCACTTTTCACCATCGAAAACTAAATACTCTAATGTATTTTCTTCTACTAATAAGCCCAATTCAACTTGGTTTAAAATAGCAAATTCCGATGCCATATTAATGGTGGTATGCAGCCTTAGTGCTTGAGTATCTAACTCCTCCTCAGCACCGCCTTCTAAGCTATATACCACCATTTTGGTGGCAAAAGCGATGATCACTAATACCACTAAAATTTCTATTAAACTAAAGCCTCTGCTTTTTGCATGGCGCTGCTTAAGGCTTGCTTTCATAGCAAGCCTCTAGCATTAACATGTTCATACAGAACGGTGTACTTAGGCATTATTGTTTTTCTTCGTCCCAGTTACCGATATCGTCATCAGTACCTGCTTCACCGTCTGGGCCCATAGAAAAAATATCAAACTTGCCAATTTCACCTGGGCTAATTAACTGATAAGTATTACCCCAAGGATCTTCTGGTAATTCATTAATAAAGCCACCATCAGGGAAACGTTTTGGAACCGGTTCAATGCTTGTTTGGGTAACTAGCGCTTCAAGACCTTGCTCTGTGCTTGGGTAGCTCTTATTTTTAAGCTTGTATAAGCTCATTGCATCTTCTAATTGCTGGATATCTAGATGTGCTTTATCAATAGCAGCCTCTTCTTGCTGACCCATAATGTTAGGTGCAACAATTGACATAATCATCCCGATGATAACCAGTACCACCATCACTTCTAGTAAAGAAAAACCTGATTGTTTATTCACGTAATTACCTCATTATTCTAAAAACATTAAGTAAAAATGGTTTAGGTAAAACCACTAATATATTTAAAAATTTATTCTAACTTAAAGTCCAACAGCTTTATTCATCGCCATTATTGGCTGTAATATTGCCATTACTATAAATAATACAATAACCGCCATTGAGGCGATCATCGCAGGCTCTAGTAGTTTAAGCGATACATTAACCATGCTCTCAAATTCGCGATCTTGGTTATTTGCAGCACGCTCTAACATTTGCTCTAGTTCACCTGATTTTTCACCACTTGCTATCATATGCAGCATCATTGGTGGAAACAACTTCGTTTGCTGAAGTGCAGCTCTTAAGCTTGCACCCTCACTCACTCTGTCGGATGCATCTGCAACCGCTTTTTTAATTTTTTCGTTGATTAATACGCCACCCGAGATACGCATTCCCTCAAGTAATGGTACCGAGCTTGACGATAAAATACTTAAAGTACGCGCAAAACGTGCGGTGTTAATACCACGAGCCACTTTACCTATACCTGGCATATGTAGCACTCGGTCATCCCACCAAAAACGTATTTTAGGCTGCTTAAGTGCATGCTTAATACCAATGGCTATAGCTGTAATCGCTATTAAACTAATAAACCAATAATTTTGCACAAAATGGCTGCCAGCCATAACCCATTCGGTTGTCCAAGGAAGTACTTGTTTCGTTTTTTCAAACGTTTTTAATATTTTTGGTACTACGGTGCCCAGTAATACCGACACAATACCAATTGCAAATACCACTAATATAATAGGGTAAACCATAGCCTGAGTTATTTGGCTACGCATATGTTGGCGCTGCTCGGTATAGTCGGCTAAACGATTAAGAACTTGGTCAAGGTGCCCCGACTTTTCGCCTGCGGCTACCATTGCACGATATAAATCGTCAAAAACATGAGGAAACTCACTAAGACCATCGGCAAGGGTGTAACCTTCAACTACTTTTGAGCGTACCGACATAAGCATCCGCTTTAAACGCGGCTTTTCGCATTGCTCAGCAACCGCCATAACAGCGCCTTCAACAGGAAGTGCCGATTGAATAAGTGTTGCTAATTGCCTTGTAATTAATGCTAAGTCTGAGGTTGAAATTGTCGGCTTAAAAAAGCCACCGAGTAAAGGGGCTTTTTCGCCTTTGACCTGTTTATCACTTTGCGCCGCAGGAACAACTTCAAGCGGCGTTAGTTTTTGATCACGTAAAGTTTGGCGGATTTGTTTAGCCGTATCAGCTTCTAAAATGCCTTTTTTTTCTTTACCTCGGCCATCTAAGGCACGATATTCAAACGCCGCCATAGTTAACCTTCCTCACGGGTAACACGCAATACTTCTTCTAGTGTTGTTTTGCCTGCCAGTACACGGCTACACCCATCTTGACGAATACTTGGGCTGCGCTTACGAATGTATTTTTCTACGCTTTGCTCGCCTTTACCGTTGTGAATCATTTCGCGTATGGTTTCATCAACTACAAGTAACTCATGAATACCTGTACGACCACGGTAACCATTAAAGTTACACTCTTCACACCCCACCGCTCGATAGATTGTCGGTTGGCTTTCAAAAGGAACCCCTAACAGCTGGCATTCATGCTCATCAGCCGTGTGACCCTCTTTACAGGTATTACATAACGTACGTACTAAGCGTTGCGACAATACACCGAGTAACGACGATGAAAGTAAGAAGGGTTCAACACCCATATCTTCCATACGTGTAATTGCACCCGATGCGGTATTTGTATGCAAAGTAGACATAACAAGGTGACCGGTAAGTGACGCTTGAACACCAATTTGCGCAGTTTCAAGGTCGCGTATTTCACCCACCATTACTACATCAGGATCTTGACGTAATATTGCACGTAAACCACGAGCAAATGTCATATCAACTTTTGCATTAACTTGAGTTTGGCCTATGCCTGGAATTTCGTACTCTATCGGATCTTCAACGGTAAGAATGTTGCGATCGCGTGAGTTAATTTGACTCATACCAGCGTATAGGGTGGTACTTTTACCAGAACCTGTTGGTCCTGTTACTAAAATAATTCCGTGAGGTTTACTAATTAAATCTGAAAACAATGCACGATTTTCTGCAGTCATACCTAAGTCTTCAAGGTTTAAACGCGCGTTATTTTTATCAAGTAAACGCAGTACTACACGCTCACCAAAGCTCGACGGCATTGTTGATACACGCACATCAACTGCACGTCCGGCAATACGTAAACTAATACGGCCATCTTGTGGGATACGTTTTTCGGCTATATCAAGCTTAGCCATTACTTTAATACGAGATACAAGTAACGACGCAAGTTTCCGATTAGGCTTAAGGACTTCTTTAAGTACGCCATCTACCCTAAAGCGAATAACAAGCTCTTGCTCGAAGGTTTCGATATGAATATCAGAAGCCCCTTCTTTAATCGCTTCACTAAGCATGGCATTAATAAGCTTGATGATTGGCGCGTCATCGTCACCAGCTAGTAAATCTTCTGTTTGCGGAAGTTCATCAGCAAGTGAGAATAAATCAACCTCATTGCCAATATCTTCCATCATTTGTTGCGTTTCAGAGCTATCACGTTGGTATGACGCTTCAAGCAATAGCTCAAACTTATCATCAGCCAATTGCTCAAGTGTAAAACCATGGCCTGCGATACGACGTACTTCTAATAGTACTTCCACGTCTAGCTCACCACGGTAGTAAACTATACGGTGATCTTTATTTTTGCCAAGTAACACACCTGCACGTTTTGCATACGAAAACGGCAAACGCTTTGCTGGTAACTCAACTAATACATCACTCGTTAATAGCTCATCCTGATTATGCGTTTGAGGATGAACCACATCTTGGTTTATCTCTTGAATCGCATTAGTCATCTTTACGCTCTTGTGCATTTTGTTTACGTAGAGACTCTTCATACGTAGGTGGAAGTACTAATTCGTCATTCCACTCAGGTAAAATAGGCGTATCAGTCATTGGCATTAACTCAATACCGTCTTCTTTTTGTTTAAACTGCTCACCACGAATAAAGTTATATTTGTTAAAGCTTAACTTATTCATGCTCACACCATCACGAATAATGGTTGGGCGAATAAATACAATAAGATTACGCTTACGGCGTGTTGTGTTTGTCGATCTAAACAAATGACCTAAAATAGGAATATCGCCTAATAACGGCACCTTAGAAACACTTTCTTGTACGTCTTCGTCAATTAAGCCACCCAGTACAACCATACCGCCATCATCGGCCATAACCGTTGTTTTAATTGCACGTTTATTAACTGAAATATCAACAGCAGTTGCACCACTTACACTTGATACTTCTTGCTCAATTGTAAGCTGTACTGCAGAGCCATCGTTAATCTGTGGCGTAACTATCAGTTTAATACCGACTTCTTGACGCTCAACCGTTTGAAATGGGTTAGCATTATTACTGCCCGTTTGTGAGCCTGTAATAATAGGCACTTCTTGACCAACTAAAATTGAGGCTTCTTCGTTATCCATTGTAGTAATAGAAGGTGTAGCCAAAATATTTGAATTTGTATCAGTGGCAACAGCCTGAATAATTGCGCCCCAATCATTTTTAACAACACCCAGCGCTAAACCATTAATACCACTTAGCAATGAAGCAAGTGCATCGTAATCACCTTCTGTCGTTTCATCATAACTTGTTGCAAGCCCTGATTCAGTACCAATAATAGTTTTAGTTACGGTTGTATCTTGTGCTTGCTCAGCGGCAACAGCTAATGAACCTACGGGAACCGTAGTACCATTATTAAACTGCAACATACCGCCCTGCTCAGAAATCCACTGCAGGCCTAAGTTAACCCCGTCACCCTCCATTACTTCAATAATAATGGCTTCAACCAATACTTGTGCTCGGCGAATATCAAGACGTTCAATGACCGACTCGAGCGAGCGCATTGTATCTGGCTGCGCAGTAATAATAAGTGAGTTTGAATCTGGGTGAGCTTCTATACTGCTTTCGTTGTTACTTCTGCTACGAGTCTTAGTGGTACCGCCTTGTGCATCTTCAACAAGTGACTTACTTACGCCTTGCAGTACTTTTACTAAATCTTCAGCTTTAGCATAATTTAGGTAAAACACCTTGGTATTACCTTGGCTTTCTAATTCGCCATCTAAGCGCTTAATAAGCTCTATAGCACGTGTACGTGCTTGGCCTTCACCACTTACTATAACGCTATTAGTTCGGCCATCAGCGACTACTTTTGGAATTAAAAATTCAGGTACGCTGCCTTTGCCGCTGTCTTTATAAATATTGTCTACTACAGAGACAACATCATCTGCTGTTGCATATTTAAGCTTAACGATGTCTACACGCTTGTCACCCGCCTGATCAACAGAGCGAATAATTTCAACTAAGCGATTAACTGATGCAGCATGACCCGTTAGCATCATTACGTTAGCCGCATTAAAGTTAGCAACATGGCCGCCATCTTTTTGATCGCTAAATTGACGAACTAAAGGGCCTAGTTCTTGTACGCTTACATTTTTGACACGTACAACACGTGTAATCATCATATCGCCGCTAGCTTCGTTACCTTCGGTAATAAGTGGCACATTTGATTTTTTGGCGTCTGAACTTTTTTCTACCTTAAGAATGCCATTGTCCATTTCAACAGCTGAGTAGCCATAAACTTCCAATACATTTAAGAAGAACTGGTAATAAAGCGCTTCGTCCATTAACTCATAACTGCGAACATTTACTTTGCCGCGCACGTTAGGGTCAATAATTACTGTTTTATTGAGATTTTTACCAACAATATTAATAAACTCGTTGATATCAGTGCCTTTAAAGTTAGCAGCATATTCAACAGCAGAAACAGACAAAGAAATACTTGCCGCCAAAAAAAGTGCCGCGTACTTAGCTAACCCTTTTTTAATTTTTTTGAGGTGTAGCACCTGAACCATTATATTAAAACTCCAAAGCTAAATTATTGCAGACTAAATTGCACATCAATTTGTTCACCATCACGTTCTATAGTGATATTGGCATCTGTACTATTACGCAGCTCGTTAATAGCTGACATAGCCTGTTTTAAATCTGTTAATTGATAGCCATTTATAGAAATAGCCAAATCGTTATTTTTTAATCCCATTTGCTTAAACAGTTCAGGTTCTTTACCTGGACTTAAGCGATATCCAATTAGTTCACCATCATTCATAGCCTGTGAAACACGTATATAGTCAAATAACTTGCCCGGTTCTTCGAGTAACTCTTCACGTGTTTCTATAATTGCTTCTTTAACGTCTGGGTCTGCAGTGGCGTCTATTTGTAATTCACTTGGCTCTAATTTTTGCGGACCCATTTCGGCATCGTCACGCGCAGCGAGTACAGGCATAGATACTTTTTTACTAAAATCGAGCCCATCAAGCATTAATGTTTCAAAACCTCCATTAATACCTAAAATAACACGATCAGGCAGTATCTGCGCTACTTCAGCGCGCGTGCCAAGTACAACTTCTTCAACAAGGTAGCTTACTTGCTTACCTTGTGATTCAATAATTGCTATACCTGCTTGGTCATCATTATTAACAGCTACAATACCGGTTAAATTAATACTTAGGCGTGTTTCTGGCGCATTATTTATAACCTGCGATTGTTTTGCAGTATTATTGTTGTTTGTTACAGTTTTTTTACCAAATAAAAATTGCTCAATAATATGCTGCGCTGAGTTATTGCTCGCACCAGATGGCTGATTAGCATAATGAGTAGGAGTAAGTAGAGTTACTGGTGGTTTCGGCCATAAAAGCCAGACAAGCTTTGATAATAAAAATGCAATATAAACAACAACTAACAGTGTCACTAATGCACTTAATTTAGCATGCGGTAACCGCGTTAAAAATTGTTTTAGTTGTTGGATTTGCTGTTCCATAAATAGTGTTCTTATTTTAATTTACTGCGTTAGCGCGTACCCATAGTACCCTTTCATTTTTCTTTCAACAAGCACACTAATATTAAACTTTGTAAACAGATTAAATTAACTTTACATAGTAGTACAAAAAGTAAACGGCTGTTGTAATACCTTCATCCTACGATGATTTCATGATAAATTTTAAGCTATAAAAACGTGGGGAAATGCCTTATGAGTAAAAAAAGTAATGCTAATACCAACTCAGACCATGCGGATGGGTTAAAAGTTCGATTAGATAAATGGTTATGGGCTGCGCGATTTTATAAAACTCGTGCTATTGCACGTGAAATGGTACAAGGCGGCAAAGTGCATTATAATGGACAACGTACAAAAGCGAGTAAAATAGTAGAAGTTGGCGCAAACATAAAACTTGCACAAGGAGTAGATGAAAAGCTGATAACCATACTCTCAGTGCTTGAAAAACGCCAAAGCGCCCCCATTGCACAGACCATGTATCAAGAATCTGATGCCAGTATTGCTAAACGCGAAGAGAACAGCATCGCACGCAAAAATAACAGCTTTTTTGCCCCCCATCCGGATAAAAAACCGGATAAAAAGCAAAGACGCGAACTTTTAAAAATGAAATCAAGTTAGGTATAGCCGCTCATGCAACAAGATTTACTTCACCGTTATTTATTCAACGAACTAGATGTTCGTGGCGAACTCGTACAAATCGAGAGTGCTTATAATGAAATGATTGCCGACCATAATTACCCAGACCCTGTTAAAGCATTACTTGGTGAGTTACTTGTTGCAACCTGTTTACTAACCGCAACTTTAAAGTTTGAAGGTGAAATTGCTGTACAGCTTCAAGGTGATGGCCCAGTTAAATATGCTGTTATAAATGGTGATGACAAACAAAATATGCGTGGTATTGCACGCCTGCAAAGCGAAATTACGGGCACCACTGTAAAAGAGCTTATTGGCCAAGGCTATATGGTAATCACTATTACCCCTGAAAAAGGTGAACGCTACCAGGGTATAGTGCCGCTAGAGCATGATACTCTTAGTGAATGTATCGAAAGTTACTTTGAGCAATCTGAGCAGCTAAAAACACGTCTTTGGTTTGCAACTGACACTACTGAAGGTAGCGCAAAAGCATGTGGTCTATTTTTACAAGTGCTTCCAGTTGATAAACAAAAATCAATTGAAGACTTTGCACACCTAGAAGCATTAAGTAACACGATTAAAAATGAAGAGTTGTTACACTTAGATGCGAACACTGTTCTTACACGTCTTTATCACGAAGATAATCCTCGCGTATTTGAACCTCAAGCTATTAAATTCAAATGTGGTTGTAGTCGTGATAAAACAATTACTGCACTTGTTAATATTGGACAAGAAGAACTACTCAAAGATGTAGCTGAGAAAGGGACTGTTAACATTAACTGTCATTACTGTTTAAAAGAGTATGTTTTTAACGAACAAGACATAAAAAGCATTTTCAACTAAATGTTCAGCTTCATTTATATATAGTAATTAAAGCCGCAAAATATGCGGTTTTATATTATAAAAAGATGATACCGGTGTCATGAACTTTGTTAATTTACTGACACCGGTATCATTGAAATTATTCATGTTTTTTAGCAAATATATGTGTTTTTAGAGGCTTTACGGGCTCGAATATCTCAAAACCTTCTGTTACTATAATTTCAGCTTAAGGGCACTGATAACCCCAGAGCTATCCCGTTCAAACTCTCACACATTATAGTTAGGTATAAACATGACTACAGGCGCTACACGTTTTGTCGATTTAACCGCAGCTGAACTTGTCGAGCATGCGATCCGCCGTGGCGAAGGTACTTTAGCCGCAAATGGTGCTTTTGTTGCAATTACAGGAAAACGAACTGGCCGTTCACCAAAAGATCGTTTTATTGTTCAAGAAGCAACAACTCAAGATGACATTCAATGGGGCAACGTTAACCGCCCATTTGATGCAGAAAAATTTGACGCATTATGGGCTCGCGTAGAAGCACATGTTCAAAGTAATGACCACTTCACCTCTCACCTAGAAGTTGGCGCTGACCCTGAGCATTATCTACCTGTAGTCGTAACTACAGAAACGGCGTGGCACCATATTTTTGCCAAAAACATGTTTATCGAACCACAAAACTATAACGCCTCAAACTTACCACAATGGCAAGTAATGAACGTTCCTTCGTTTGTATGCGAGCCGGAACGTGATGGCACAAATAGCGATGGCACCGTTATTATTAACTTTGCACAGCGTAAAGTATTACTAGCAGGTATGCGCTACGCCGGTGAAATGAAAAAATCGATGTTTTCTGTACAAAACTTCCTACTACCAGCAAAAGGTGTATTACCAATGCACTGTTCTGCTAACGTTGGTGAAGCAGGTGATACAGCATTATTCTTCGGTTTATCTGGTACGGGCAAAACAACTCTTTCAGCAGATCCTACTCGCTTTTTAATTGGTGATGACGAACACGGTTGGGCACCTGGAAGCGTGTTTAATATTGAAGGCGGTTGCTATGCTAAATGTATCGACCTGTCACAAAAGAACGAACCTGTAATTTGGAATGCAATTCGCTTTGGTACTATTTTAGAGAATGTAGTGCTAGATGAAAAAGGCGTTCCAGATTTTAACGACACTAGCCTTACTCAAAATAGCCGTGCAGCATATCCACTTGAACATGTTGAAAAACGTAAAGTAGAAAACCGCGCAGGCGAACCAAAAGCTGTTGTATTTTTAACTTGTGATGTAAGCGGTGTATTACCACCGGTATCTGTTCTTAGCGAAGAAGCTGCTGCTTTTCACTTTTTAAGTGGATACACAGCTAAAGTTGGCTCAACTGAGATTGGCTCTACTAGCGATATTGAATCAACGTTTTCAACCTGCTTTGGTGCGCCATTCTTCCCACGTCCTGCAGGTGTTTACGCTGAGCTTCTTATGAAGCGCGTACGCGAGTTTGGCGCTAAAGTATACCTTGTGAATACAGGTTGGACTGGCGGTCCTTACGGCACAGGTAAGCGCTTTGATATTCCGACTACTCGCGCAGTAGTTGATGCAATCGTATCTGGTAAATTAGCCGGTGTTGAAACTCAGCACATTGATGTTTTAAACCTAGATGTACCGGTAGCAGTTCCAGGTGTAGATACTAACTTACTTAATCCTATAAATACGTGGGAAGATAAAGCTAAGTACAATGAATATGCAGCAAAACTTGCCGCTGACTTCACTGAAAACTTTGCTAAGTATGACGTATCAGACGATATAAAAAATGCAGGGCCTAAAGCTTAAATAAGCTTCAAGCTTGTATTTTAACGCCAGCCAAGGGCTGG
>NZ_JACJDN010000210.1:0-6093 GCF_014163565.1 Pseudoalteromonas sp. SR45-5
GGACTTTACAGATCCACCATTCATCTCAAATGAACTATACGACGCTGTTTTATTTATAACCCTCCCTATTATCTGTTGTGCACTATTTATCTATTTAAATATACTTATATTCAATAAATATAAACGCTGCAGTAAATATAGAGAATCACTTAAATACAATTTCTCAGATACTAAAATAAAATTAGCATCCATTTTCATGTACCCATTATCCCCTTTATTAATCTTTGGAATACTCTCTGTTTTTATCTCTGATCCTATTAAATTATGGGCTTACTACACACAAGGCGACTATTGGTATAAAGAATACATCCTGACCGATGTACAAGAGTGTGGCACTGAGTATGAAGATAGCTGTACTCGTTTATACTTCAAAGACCCTAAAACGAATAAGATTCATGATTTTAGGTGGTATGACGATAAGTCTACAATAATGAACAACAAAAATGATTATGTGTATATTGTTGGAGAGGCCAGCTTATTTGGCTATATAGTGAGAGATTTAGAAAGATAACTTAGACTTACTTTTACATTACAGGACTTTTATTTAAAAACCTCACTCAAGTGAGTGAGGTTCATAAAGGTTTAGGTTTAGGCTAAGGCAATGCTGGATAAATGTAGCTTGCATCTAAACCTAAAGGAATACCAAGTGCCCAATAACCTAATAAAAAGATACTCCAGCCAATCATAAAGGCAATTGAGTACGGCAGCATAATAGCAATTAAAGTGCCTATACCGGTGCCTTTGACATACTTTTGACAGTACACCACCACTAATGGGAAGTATGGCATTAACGGTGTAATAATATTAGAGCTTGAGTCACCTACACGATAAGCGGCTTGAGTTAAGTCTGGCGAAATGCCAAGTTGCATTAACATCGGTACAAAAATGGGGCCAAGTAACGCCCATTTTGCTGAACTTGAACCTACAAACAAGTTAACAAAGCCAGTTAAAAAGATAATGCCTACAACCGTTACTGCACTTGGCAATTCCATCGCCTTTAATAACTGCGCACCTTCAATTGCGAGCAGTGCACCTAAATTTGATTTACTAAATGCAGCAATAAATAGCGAACAGAAAAACGCCATGACGATATAATATGCCATGCCGCTCATCGCTTTACTCATAGCATCAATCATATCTTTTGAAGTATTAAAGGTACCTACCGTAAAACCATATACAGTGCCTGGGATCCAAAAAAGTAAAAATATTAGTGGTACAATTGATTGCATTAAAGGAGAGCTAAAATTAGTAAGGGATCCGTCACTACTGCGCATTGCAGAATCGTCTGGAGCAGAGACAAATGCTAATAACGCAAGTCCAGCAATCATCACGGTACTGGCTATATAAAAGGCACGTTTTTCATCACTACGTGCATCTTCAAATACAGGTAAATCCTCTTTAGCACCATCAACTGCTGTTTTTTGTAAACGTGGTTCAATAATTTTATCGGTAATGTACCAGCCTAATGCCACAATAAATAAGCTAGATGCTGAAGCAAATGCCCAGTTATTTAACGGGTTAATTGTTATTGCAGGATTAATTATTTGCGCCGCACTTTGGGTAAAGCTTTGTAGCAATGGGTCGATACCCGATGGAATAAAGTTAGCCCCAAAACCACCACTGACTCCTGCAAATGCAGCTGCAATACCCGCAAGCGGATGGCGTCCTGCTGCATAAAATATAACACCGGCAAGTGGAATAACTAATACATAACCTGCGTCAGTAGCGGTATGGCTCACAATGGCCACTAAAATGATTGAAGGCGTTAATAGCTTTTTAGGAGTAACTTTAAGCATTAACTTAAGGCCGGTATTAATAAATCCCGAATGCTCTGCAACACCGACACCTAACATAGCTACTAAAACGACACCTAAGGGAGCAAAGCCAGTAAAGGTTTTTACCATAGAGGATAAAAAAGTAGCGAGCGAATCACTTGCCAGCATATTATTAATAATAATCGCTTCACCGGTACGTGGGTCTATTGCATCAAAGCTCACGCCTGAAAACCACCACGACAAAAACCAAATCAATAACATTGCAAATAGAAATATTACGGCTGGATCTGGAAGCTTATTTCCTACTCGCTCAACAAAATTTAAAAAACGCGCTACAACCCCTGAAGGTAAAGCGTCTTGATTATTATTCATTTTTATTGTTCCTAAAATTTATTTTAGTAACAATATCGCATAAAAACAAAACAGTAAATTAACATGGGAATGTGCTTTAAAAGTTTTGGGCACAAAAAAACACGATAGTGATAAACAAATCGTGTTTTTTTGCCACTTAGGGTTAAGCGAGGGCTTTAACTTCATCCCACAAGCGTGCAACTAATGCCTTGTCTTCTTCGTTAAGCTCGCCGTTGCGATATGCTTTAACTAAGCTTTGCTCTACAGTTTCATTTAGCTCATCTATACTGATTGTCAGCTTTTCTACTTCGGCATAACCAACTGCAAGATCAAAATGACCTCGTAAATAGCCGCCAGCAAATAACTCATCGTCAGTTGCTTTTATTACTAAATCATCGAAGTACTGCTGGGCTGCATCGATATAGTTCACTAAACTCATTTATTAATCTCCTGGTTTTGCAAAGCACCTGTATTTTCAAGGTTTTGGTGCCCTACTGCATACATAATATGGTCGTTAAATCCGGTGGTTACTTTAATATAACCGGTTAATTCATCATCTAATTCGCCATCGCCTGTATCACAAATAAGGGGGCGACCATTAAGCGCTAGTAGTTTTGTTTTTGTTGCTACTACAATAATATTTTCTTTGCCAATTGCGCGTATAAGCAAAGGACTCAATTGCTGGTTACCACGGCCAAATATATGCCCTTGCCCGCCAATGAGCGTAATGACTAACTTAGTACTTTGATCATGTGTAAGCTCAAGCAATTGCTTAGCCGTTAAATCTTGGGCAACTAAGGTTTGATCTTTTATTAAATCAACACCAAGTAACGTATTTTCAAGCCCCATTTCTTCCATTATGGCTTCAACCGTTGAGCCGCTACCCATAATATAAAATGTGTCTTCATCCATTTGCGATACAACATGCGCTGCAATGTCGGCAAGTACGAGTTCGTCGGTTTCTTTACCGCCATTTTTAACCGCTTGCATATAGCGTACTTCGCTAGGTGTTTGCATTTCGCCGTAGCGTTTGGCTTTTACTGTGCCTTGCCTGAAAGCATCTTCATCTATATCCATTACATCTGCATCGGCTAAGGTAACTAACTCCCCCTTAACCAGCATTTCGACTACGCGCCCTGCAGCCTTTGGCGTGATAGCGTAAACACCAGAATGAATTTTACAACCTGCGGGAATACCAAGTACGGGAATGGTATCCTCTATTGCATGGCAAATATTACGTGCTGTACCGTCGCCTCCGGCAAATAAGACTAAATCAACACCAAAGTCTTTAAGTACTTTTGCTGCTTGTTCTGTGTCATCCGGGGTTGTTATTGCAGAAGTGTTATATACAACCTCTACATTAAAGCCTAAAGCTTTTGCTGTTTGCTCACCCATGTCACCGTTAACAGTGTAAATAGTTAAGCGTTCTTTATAAGGTAATAGCACCTCAAGCGCTGCTTTTGTTCGGCTATTTGCTTTTGGCTCTGCGCCTAATTCAATTGCTTTAGCGGCTGTGTGTGCGCCATCACTGCCTTTTAAGGCAACTGTGCCGCCTAAACCTGCTACAGGGTTTACAATTAAGCCTAATTTAAACGCCATTACAAAGCTCCTTTGGGTGTTGCCAATTAAATTGCTGCGCTGTTAATGGCCACGGTGTATTGTAAAAATCACACACTGCTTTTAAAAGTGACTCTGTACGAGAGTTAAAGCCATTTTCGATTAGCGATAATACCTGTGCATGTACTCGCTGCTGAAAATCAAACCGACACGTTTGCTCGCCGTTTAAGTTATCCACCGACACATTAAAATTAAACCCTGCTGCGGTGCTTAATAACCACTCTATAGCTTGGGGCTTTACTTCTACGTTTTCAAACTCAGCTTGTTTTTGTTTGTCGCGCCCATCAGGGCAGTACCAGTAGCCGTAATCTTCTAATAACCGACGTGCATCACCGGCCACCAGCCAATGTGCTACTTCATGTAATGCACTGGCATAAAAACCATGCGCAAATACAACTTGGTGATATGGCACCTGCTCTGTTGCTGGTAAATACACAGGCTCACAATCGCCTTTTATCAGTCGTGTATTGTGACTTTGATAAAAAGTGCGCTCAAAAATTGAAATTAGATCAGCTATTTGATGCATAAAAATTGATTAATTCGTCTCGGTTACAGCGCCATATTAGCGCACTAAAAACGAGACGAATTGTACGGGCTTTTACAACTAAAGTAAAAATAAGGCGGGATAGTAAAATATAAGCGGATTAATCTTTCACTTTATTGATATTTTTAATAATACCTAAACAGTAAAGCGTATTGGCAAGTTCTTTACGCTGTGTTTTTTCACTTGAGGTTTTATTGGCTAAGCTAGTTAACATATCGTACCGTTTACGTAGAGTTAGTATATATCTGGCATGCTTACGGCATTCAAAACAACGTGTACAGTGTGAATCGACCCAAAAATCAAGTACCTCAAACCAATATTGCTGCTCTTGAGCGAAAAAAATAAATGCCTTAGAGCAACTTTCGCACTTCTCTTCAATATCAACATAAAGTGCCCGAGGGTCAATGGCATAGTTTTGCTTTTTTATATCTGCCAATATTACCGTATTAGGGAAGTATTTAAGCCTAGAGTAACGCCAGTGCGCATTCTCTATCGCCTCTATTGTCACTGAGGTATTGGTAGTTATCGGTTTATTGCCATACCTTGGGTGATTTAGATACATGAGCTGCCTAGTTTAAACTTATGATTTTAAGGCATAGAACATGCCATATGAAAAACAATAATTATAAAGGCGTTCCTGCTTCATCACACTCTACAATATCGGTTTCGGTTAATGCCTGAGTGATCCATACTTGTAATACTGGGCAACGCATAACAAAGTCACAATATTGTTGCGCCTCTGGCGATAACGTAATTTGATATGTTTTTAAACGCAATACAATAGGTACGTACATAGCATCAGCAATACTAAAGTCACCAAAAAACCACTCATTTGGAAACACATCTTGTTGCTGTGCAAATATCTCGTCTATACGGGCTATGTCTTTTAATGCTTCGCTCGATAGGTCTACTTTACGGGTAGCTCTTATATTCATTGGCATTTCACTGCGCAGCGCCATAAAGCCTGAATGCATTTCAGCGCTTAGCGCACGCGCTTTAGCTCTTTGGGTAATATATTTTGGCCATGCAGCGCCTGATAAGTAAGCATCGTTAATATATTCACAAATTGCTAGTGAATCCCAAACCTGTAAATCGCCATCAATTAACGCTGGAACTTTTTGCACAGCAAAGGTCTTTTTTAGTTCATTGTAAAAATTAGGGGTGTCGAGTACCAGCTGGGTTTCACTAAACTCAACATCAAATTTACTCATTAAATACCATGCGCGTAATGACCAGCTGGAGTAGTTTTTATTACCGATGAATAATTGCATATTGTAAATACCAAAGTGAATAGACGCTCCTACCTTACTAGGTGATTAAACAACCAACAACATTTTGTTTAAAGTCTCTTTGCTAACTGTTACTTAAAGCTATTAATTACTCACTTAACTGCTTGTTTAAATGTTTTTTTAATAGTTGTGTATTACGCGTATTAGCTTTAAAAAACGCATCAAATATATCGCCAAAAAATGGCACTAAGCCGCCCACAAAATCTATGAGCATATTAATGATCATCTTAGTCTTTATACGTTTACTCACACCTAAACGCTGCGCTTCTATAAGCACATAGCTTGATAAAATTAGCCCTGCGGCATCACCTATTACAGGGATTAAACCAATCACAGCCTCCAAACCTATATTAAATTTAGTAAAAGGAATACCAATGCTGCTATCCGTTAACTTACTGAATCGCTCTAAGCGGGCTATTGCAGCTTGGGCTTTTATTTGTGAGTGTTCATTAATATTATCGTTCATGATTACTACCCTCCTTCTTGCAGTATATAGGGCTTACTTGAACAACTCCTG
>NZ_JACJDN010000211.1:0-6086 GCF_014163565.1 Pseudoalteromonas sp. SR45-5
GCCCAAAATAACGAGCAATGGCGAACATGCAAGTAAAGCTATAATTACAGTTACCTGCAACGGGTGTGCACTTGCACAATCGGCATTTTCGCTACTTTTGCTTCTATGCTCCCAGAACAAAGTTGTGCCAGCGCGCGAAAGCGCAACTAACAACGCAAAACTTGTTACTAAATATACTGGCCAAAATAGTAAAGCTTGCTCACTGTTTAATGTCGCTTTAAGTATCCAAATTTTACCTACAAAGCCTGACAGTGGTGGCATACCAACTACCGTTAAAGACGCAATAATAAAGCACACACCTAATAAAAATGGCTGTTTTACAGAGCGACCTGCTACTAGTCTATCGCCAACTTTACCGCGCTGGATTGAAACTAAGTCTGCTAGTAAAAATAGTGCGGCACTAACAAGTGTTGAATGCACTAAATAATATAAAAGTGCAGCAGTGGCATTTACATTTTGCAATGCTATTAGCGCAACCAGCGTACCTACCGATACTAATACTAAGTTAGAGGTGAGTTTACGTAAGTCTTGTGCTGCCATCACACCAATTGCACCTACTATAATGGTCGCAATTGCTAAGCCCCAAAGCCAAGGCTGCGCCATGTGTTCAAGCGCTCCGGCTTGTTCACCAAATATCACCGTATAAACACGAAGCATAGCGTAAACGCCTACTTTAGTCATAATCGCAAACAATGCAGCAACCACAGGTTTAGCACTTGCGTAAGTATTTGGAAGCCATAAATGCAGAGGTAATAGTGCGCCTTTTAAAGCAAATACTATTAATAGCAGTAAGCCGCCTGCTTTTGCTAGATATACATCATCACCTGTAAGTAGTGATACTTTTTGCGTCATGTCTGCAATATTAAGCGTACCAAGCACACCGTACAAAATACCCAAACCAATTAAAAATACGCTTGAGCCAACTAAATTCAATATTACATATTGCAATGCCGCGCGAGTATTTTGTTTATCACCTGCGTGCATTAACAATGCATAAGATGCAATCAGTAGCACTTCAAAAAATACAAATAGGTTAAATAAATCGCCAGTTAAAAACGCGCCATTTACACCTAATATCAAAAAGTGAACAAGTGGGTGATAAAAGCTGCCTTTTTCATCATCGCCAGCACTACCATATAAAATAGCGCCCAAACCTAAAAATGAAGTTAACGTAACCAATAAGGTAGACAACATATCGGCTACTAAGACTATTCCAAATGGTGCAGACCAATTACCAATAGCGTAAACGTTAATACCTGTATTATTAACATGTACAAGTAAAAGCACACTAATGGCAAAAGTAGCTATTGCCATTACAATTGAAACTAAGCGGCGAATTTTAACGCTTTTACCACATGGTGGCAGCAATAAAATAACAGCCGTCAGCATAGGTAATAAAATAGGGAGCGAAGCTAAATGTTGGATCATTTTTGCTCCTTATTATCTGCAGAGGTGTTGGGCACATAACCATCAACATGGTCGCTACCTAAATCGGCGCGTCCACGTATTGCCAAAATAACCACGAATGCGGTCATCGCAAAACCAATAACAATAGCTGTAAGCACTAAAGCTTGAGGTAGAGGATCGGCGTATTCTGTACCAGTACCAAGCACTACCGCTTTATTAATAGTAAGACGACCTGCTGAAAACAAAAATAAGTTAACAGCATATGAAATCATAGTAAGCCCAAGTACTACAGGAAACGTACGAGCTCTTAGCAGTAAAAACACACCGCAACTGACCAATACTCCAACGCAAGATGCGTACAATAATTCCATTAAATATTTACCTCTTTTTTCTGGGTATCTGCCGTCATATTACCTAAGCTTGCCAAAATCATTAGCGTAGCGCCTACAACCGTTAAGTAAACACCTAGGTCAAATGCAATCGCGCTGGCAAGCTCTGTTTTACCGACAAACGGAATATCAAAGTAGTCAAACCAAGTTGTTAAAAATGGCTTATCAAAGAACCAGCTACCCACACCAGTGAACAGTGAAATACCAATGCCTGAAGCTATGATTTTACGATAATTAACATCAAAACGTCCGTTTATCCATGCTGTACCATGCGCCATGTATTGCAAAATAAACGCGATTGACGTTACCAGTCCAGCAATAAAGCCACCGCCAGGTAAGTTATGTCCGCGTAAGAAAATATATGCAGAAACCAATAACGCAAGCGGTAATAAACTTTGTGAAATACTCGCCAGTAAGATTGGATGGCGCTCTCGTGCCCATGGGCGCCCTTCGCTGTCACTTGCTGGCATAAATAATGGGATTCGAGAAAGTACTTTAAATATACCTAATGCGGCAATGCCTAATACGGTAATTTCACCAAGCGTATCAAAGCCCCTAAAGTCGACTAAAATAACGTTAACTACATTAGTACCACCGCCACCAATTTTAGCGTTAGCAATAAAGAAGTCTGAGATTGAATCTAATGGACGTGTAAGTAATGCATAACAGATACTCGCTATAACTACACCTAACGTAGAGGCAATTCCTAAATCTCGAAGTACGCGTAATGAACTTGATTCTTTTGGCGTATGCTGGGGCAAGAAAAACAATGCCAGCATAAGTAAAATAATAGTAACAACCTCAACAGTTAACTGTGTAAGTGCTAAATCAGGAGCAGAAAAGCGTGTGAATACAACCGATACCATTAACCCTACGATTGAGAGCATTAACAACGATACCATTCGAGAGCGATGCCAAATAACGGTAGCAAGAGCACCAATAATCAATAAGCCCGCACCAATTGCATTGTGCACATCAACAGGGGTAAGTGGCATGCTGCCAGCAAGTTGTTGCATTTCAAATAATGGCCAACCGGCACACAGTAAGACTACCGCTAACATAATTACTAGGTAGCGCTGCAGCGATCCATTTTCGATACTGCTTACCTTTGACTGACACCAAGCAACAACACTTAAAATTACACGTTCAAAGGTTTTTTTAGCATTTAAAGGTGGTAATGACGCTTGAAACTGAAATAGATATTTACGATTAATATAAATAAATAAACCGCCAGCAATCGCCATTGCACTCATTAATAGAGGCAAGTTAAACCCGTGCCAAATAGCCAATTCGTAAACTGGCATTTCTTTTCCAAGTACAGCTAAAGACGCCGCAGATAAAATGCCATCAATTGTAAAGTGTGGGAACATACCCACTAGTAAACAAATCACAACTAATATTTCTATTGGTACCCGCATATAACGTGGCGGTTCGTGCGGCGTGCGAGGTAAATCGATTGGCTCACCATTAAAGAACACGTCATGAATAAAGCGTGCGGAGTACGCAACAGCTAATGCACCTGCAACCGTTGCCAGTACTGCAATTAACCACGACATAGAACCAAGCACTTGCTGATGCAGCGTTTCTGCAAAAAACATCTCTTTAGACAAGAAACCATTAAGCAATGGAACCCCTGCCATTGCAGCCGCCGCGACCATTGCAAGCGTTGCAGTGTATGGTAAGTATCGCCACATACCATTTAATTTACGCATATCACGCGTGCCTGTTTCATGATCGATAATACCAACGGCCATAAATAACGACGCTTTAAACGTTGCATGGTTAATTATATGAAATATAGCAGCAACAGTCGCAAGCTCAGTATCAAGCCCGAGTAATAGCGTTATTAAACCCAAATGGCTTATTGTTGAGTAAGCTAACAATCCTTTTAAATCGTGTTTGAATAATGCTATATAAGCACCAAACAACAGCGTAGCTAAACCTGTTAACCCAACAAGTAAGAACCACGTATCGGTGCCAGCTAAGGCAGGATGAAAACGTGCTAACAAAAATATACCGGCTTTTACCATGGTTGCAGAATGTAAATACGCGCTCACTGGCGTAGGCGCTGCCATTGCATGAGGAAGCCAAAAATGAAATGGAAATTGTGCCGATTTAGTAAACGCACCCAATAGCACCAATACTAATGCTACTTCGTATAAATCGTGAGATTGAATTATCGCTTTACTCGCTAGGATAACATCTAGGTCATAACTACCAACAATATCACCTAATAGCATTAAGCCTGCAAGTAACGCTAAGCCGCCCGCGCCTGTTACAGCAAGAGCCATACGAGCACCCTTTCGCGCTTCAGACTTATGCCACCAAAAACTAATTAATAAAAATGAGCTGATGCTCGTTAATTCCCAAAACAACCACAGCTGAATAACATTGTTAGACATAACAATGCCAAGCATTGCGGTCATAAACAGCATTAAATAACTATATAACTTAGCCATTGAGTCGTTGGCACTGAGGTAGTAACGCGTGTAGAGGATAACGAGCAAGCCTATGCCTAAAATCATAAACATAAACAATAAACTGAGGCCGTCTAACCGCAGAGATAGGTCGAGCCCTATTGACGGGATCCAAGCGAAAGAGTAACGAATGGTTTCGCCCGCTAAAACTGCAGGTGCATGGTATAAAGTTATTCCCAAAGCCGTTAAAGGCGCAAGAGCCGTTAAACTAGTGCTTAAATTGCGGGATAACTTACCTGTGCATGCAGAAATAACACTGCCAATTAAGGATAACAAGGGTATCCAGAGCAAAGTCATAATGTAGGGCCTTTTATAATCATAAGTTTATCAGGGCATCTCTTTTTAATACTAAGGGATGCTTTTACTGCCTGTTTTTAAACGACATTAATGACTATAGTTATACTGAAAAACACTGATTTTGTCTATAAAAAGCGGTTCTGTATGGGTGTTTTTTAAACATGAACTAACAATTTATTAAGCCTACAAAAACAATTAATTAATAGTGATAATTGTTAATTTAATATGGCCTTATTTGCAAATGTAAGCGCGCTGGAGTGGCGATAAGAATTACCATTGGTCATATCTAAATGCTTCAACCAAATCTCTCTATACTGCGCCGAGAGCCCTAACTGCTGATATTGCATAATAGACCAATTTTCACTAGGTTTATATGCAACACCACCTATCTGGCAACTCTTTGCTTTATGCCAGCCTATTGGGGGCGACTCATCATGAGAAATAAATAAATTAGGTGCCACAAAACCTGTTTTTGCACACAACCATGCTTGTTTAGTTTTAGGCAAAGCATATTCATCTTCAAAACCGTTAAAATGCATCAACTCATGCAAAAACACACTGTATTTTGCTTTTGAGTTTATTAGCATTGTTCCTTTAGTAACATTAGCCGTTCCATCTTTTGGCATCATTACTATAAAATCAAAATTGTTAGGAAGCTGGTTATTGAGTTTAGCTGATTGCCAGTCACACTTTGCTATTTGATTAGTGCTACTTTTACACTCAAGCATACCTGCAACGTAAACAGGTTTTGAAAAGCAAAAAATATTTTCACGGGGCTCTGGCTGTTTATTATAAGCATTAATAAACTCGGTGAGTTTATATAAGCCACTGCGATGATCGCTCATAGTCAGCACGTTAAACATACATTGCTTATTAGGTTTACTTATATTTATTAAAGATGAAAAACCGAGAGCGTGGATAAACTCACTAGATACTTTACTCTGTGGTGTTTTTAACTGAAGCTTTAGATGATTTAGCACATCCCCAGCTGGTAATTTTTTTTTACTAGCTAGTAACTTTAAATCGCTCCAACGTGAGTGCTCAAGTAACTTTGCTGCTAATATTTTACGCTCTGGGATTGTTAAATCATTTAATGCTCTGAGCCAAAATTGTTTTGCAGTATCGCTCTGACTGTTTTTAATAAGCTTAAGAGAATACATATATTGGGCTGAAGAAATTTTACTGCGGGCGAGTATAGCTAAAGAGGTATTTGGTAACTGCTCTAAATGATCAGAAAAATAACCAGGTGATTTCCAATAACTTTGTAGCACATTAGCTTTTGCGTTTAAAACATGCCAAAAGCCAATAGCGCCTAGGTGATTACTCGAGCCTGTAACTAACAAACAACATAGTAATACACCTATTAATTTAAAACGCTTAACTTGCGTCAACACCTTGCATCAACTCAAGCTCTAAACGCGCATATTTGTACTCAATAAACTCGTGTACATTAGTTGCTAGCGCAAGCCTAAAGTAGTCTGATGCTAAATACAGCTCACCTGCTGCTTGATGCATT
>NZ_JACJDN010000212.1:0-6081 GCF_014163565.1 Pseudoalteromonas sp. SR45-5
CCAAGGCTGCGAAAACCAAAAGTAATCGCCAGGGCTTGAAATAGAAGGGGCCGTGCAATTAAAACGAGAACGCCCTTTATTAAGCACCTTTGGTGAGGTGATTTCGACAGTATTTTTAGTTATCCATTTTAAATCTGCTTGGCCTACGCTTGATACATAACAGGCAAATTGGCTCTTATGAAAATCACCCATCTTAAATTCCATTGTGAGCGTGGGTGGATTTTGCTGTGTAACGCTATCTTGATAAGTTAAATTGGTGATATTAAACGCGCGTGAGTTGAGCTTAGTAATAAGGGTTTCTAGCTTGCTGTAAAAGCCTGATGCAGGAAAACGCGGCAAGCGGCTAAAATTAGAATCTTTATTTACAGCGCCTGAGTGCTGGCCAATACCCACAAAACCAAGCTCTGTCACGAGTGCTTGCAGCTCGTTATTAAACTCACCATACGGGTATGCTAAGTATTTATAGTCGTGGCCTATTTCTTCTTTTATGCGCTTTTGAGAGTTAAGAATATCTTGCTTAATACGTGATTGCCATTGTGCATCGGTTTCGTTTTCAAGCTTAAGGTGTAAGTAATCATGTTGTCCGCTATGATTGGCTATTAATGCCCCTTTTTTAGATAATTCTTTGAGCTTATCCCACCCCATTACGTAACTCATACCTTCGTCTATTAATTTAGGATTTACAAAGATAGTGTACGGGTAGCCAAACTTTTCTAAAATAGGTGCGGCTTGTTCATAGTTATTGTTATAGCCATCATCAAAGGTGATGGCTAGAGTTTTATCAGGTAAAGTTTCATCTTGTTGAAGCGCGCTAATTAACTCATTAAGAGGAATAACGTTAAAGTTGTGCTCTTTTAAATAGCTTAAGTGCTCCGTAAATGTATTGGCGCTAACGCTCGTGACAGCGGGTAGGGTTTCACTAACATGATGATACTGTAAAATAATGGCTGCTTGAGCCCGTACAGATACACTAATGAGGATAAATAACACTAAATGAAACAATTTCTTATACATAATAAGGCACACCATAAAAGCTTGCTGTTGTTAGCGGGTCCGATGATACTATCAAATATCACAGTGCCGTTGTTAGGAATTGTTGATACTGCTGTAATTGGGCACTTAGGAAGCGCTCATTACTTAGCTGGAATTGCCCTTGGCTCTGCAGTTATATCTATTTTATTTTGGCTTGCTGGTTTTTTAAGAATGAGCACCACGGGACTCGTGGCACAAGCATACGGAAAAAACGATTTAACCCAACTTGCCGCTTTACTTAAACGAAGCCTATTGCTTGCAAGCGCAGTGGCCGTGCTATTAATTGTGTTATCCCCATTAATAAAGCACGCTATTGCTTACCTCTCCGCAGCCAATGGCGACGTACTTAACCAAGCTTATCAGTATTTTAGCATTCGTATTTTTAGTGCTCCAGCAGCATTATGTAATTTAGTGTTACTGGGTTGGATGCTCGGTGTGCATTATGGTCGAGGTCCATTTTATTTATTACTCGTCACTAATATCGTTAATATAGTGCTCGATATTTATTTTGTTGTTTATTTAGATTGGGCAGTTGCAGGCGCTGCATGGGCGTCACTTATTGCTGACTATACAGCACTAGTATTTGCACTGTTTTTAGTGGCTAAACTAGCTAAAAAACAAGACATTGATCTAAATGTACCGAATTGGTTGAGTATTAGCAAAATGGCTGAATTATTGAGTTTGAATAGAGATATATTTATTCGCTCTTTAATACTGCAATTATGCTTTAGTTTTATGACATTTTACGCAGCGCGTATAGGCGAAACCACATTAGCTGCTAATGCTGTTTTACTTAACTTTTTAATGTTGGTGAGCTTTGCTCTTGATGGCGTTGCTTACGCCTCTGAGGCAAAAGTAGGGCAAGCGAAAGGCCAAGGAAGTGTTAAAAACATAGAGCTGTGGGTTAAAATAAGCGTATTTTGGGGTATGCTTTTTGGTGTGTTATATAGCCTATTTTTTGCATTATTTGGCAACACCATAATCAAGCTTTTAACCAATGTGCCAGAGGTTATTCAAGAGGCAACGCATTATTTACCATGGATAGTAGTATTACCAATTTTGGCCATGAGTTGCTTTTTGTTTGATGGTGTTTTTGTAGGGCTTACGCGAGCAAAGAACATGCGTAACAGTATGATACTTTCAGCTGGAGTTGGCTTTTTTGGTGTGTTTTGGGTGTTTATAGACTTGCAAAATAACGGGTTATGGCTGGCTATGAGCTGTTTTATGTTAATGCGCGGGGTTACATTAATAATTAAATATCACCACTTAAAAATAAATAATCAGCTATTAGATTAAATAAATGGTTTATTTCCAGAGATCGGGGTCATGGTGTTTAGGGCCCATATCTTTTAAAACTTGTGAAAAACGATTGGCAAAAATACCGCAGTAGCCCCAACCGGCAAAAAATAATGCGGGGAGTAAAATTATAACGCCAATTATTTGTAAGCTGTAGTGGGTGTAATACCCAATAGATATGAATATCACGGCTAGCACAAACAGTGCTAAGCCGCGAAAAAAGCGCTTTAAGCTCAGCTTAGGATTGCTCCCTAAGCGATAGATAAGCTGCTTTAGCATTTACAAGGCCTAATAGTAAGAGTGATCGCCCGCTTCGTGTTCTGTTATATCAGCAACACCGGTGATTTCTTCAAACTTAGCTATCATTTCTTTTTCAATGCCTTCTTTTAGTGTTACATCGATCATAGAACAACCATTACAACCACCACCAAACTGAAGTATAGCTATACCTGCAGCTGTAATCTCAACAAGGCTTACTTGACCACCGTGGTTAGCAAGTTGTGGATTTACTTCGGTTTCTAGCATGTGCTGTACACGTTCGTTTAACGATGCATCGTCACCTATTTTACGCGCCTTTGCATTTGGTGCTTTTAGCGTTAACTGAGTACCCATTTTGTCGGTAACAAAATCGATTTCAGCTTCTTCTAAAAATGGAGCACTTTCTGCATCTACAACGGCATCAAAACCGTTAAAGTTTAGGCGAATATCGCTCGCTTCTACAGCGTCTTCTGGACAATAAGACACACCACATTCCGCTTGTGATGAACCAGGGTTTACAACAAACACACGAATATTGGTTTGTTGTGATTGATCTGCTAATAGTTTAGCAAAATGCGCTTGCGCTGTTTCGGAAATAGAAATCATAAAACCATCTATACTTGACTAAATTACTCGGATACTGCGTATCATACTCCGCTCATCGTGTTGCGGCTAGTGTTGAGCGTAAAAAGTTGGCATCTATTTTAAGCAATGGTAGCGTGCAAACAACGAACATTTTTTGAGTGATTTATATGCGTTTGGTATTAACATTAATGGTGGTGTTGCTTAGCTTTTCAAGTGTAGCTAAGCCACTTTCGTATTATTTTGAACAAGATGTAAAATTTGACCCTTCAATTCCTACTCCTGAGCAAGTACTCGGTTACGAAGTAGGAGAGTGGCACGTGAGACATGATCAGCTCGTACGTTATATGGAAATACTTGCTGATAAAAGCGACCGTATAAATTTTGAAGTGATTGGCCGCACACATGAACAACGCCCCCTTGTCATGCTAACAATTACAGCAGCTGATAAGTTATCAAGCATAGAGCAGACACGCCAAGCTCACTTAGCACGCTTAAGTAACGATGGATCAGATGCTAATTCTACAAAGCAGCCTGCCGTTGTATGGATGGGGTATAGTGTGCATGGTAATGAGTCATCAGGTAGTAACTCATCTTTGCTGGTGGCATATTACTTAGCTGCTGCACAAGGTGCTGAAATAGATGAGTTATTAAACAACACGGTTATTTTACTCGACCCTTCGCTTAATCCTGACGGACTTGCTCGTTTTGCTAACTGGGCCAACAGTAACCGAGGTATGAACTTATCAAGCGACCCTAAAACCCGTGAACATGTTGAAAACTGGCCAAGTAGTCGTACCAATCATTACTGGTTTGATTTAAATCGTGACTGGTTATTACTACAACACCCTGAATCGCGCGCGCGTATTGCTAAATTTCATCAGTGGAAACCAAATGTCTTAACCGATTTTCATGAAATGGGACCAAACAGCAGTTACTTTTTTCAGCCAGGTATTCCTAGTCGTAAGCATCCTATAACACCGGATGAAAATGTAACGTTAACTAAAGCGATTGCTAACTATCACGCAAAAACATTAGATGAAAACAACGCACTGTACTTTACTGAAGAAAGCTTTGACGACTTCTATTACGGTAAAGGTTCAACCTATCCCGATGTAAATGGTGGCATAGGCATTTTATTTGAGCAAGCAAGTTCTCGCGGGCATATCCAAGACACTATAAATGGACCTTTGAGCTTTCCCTTTACTATTAAAAATCAACTATTAACGAGTTTATCTACCTTTAAAGCCGCTGTTGATAACCGCCAAGCATTACTTGATTACCAAGCTAAGTTTTATAATCAAGCTACTGATTTAGCCAGTGATGAAAGCTTTGAAGGTTATGTTATTGAGGGCGCGGATGACAACACTCGTATTAAAGATTTTTTAGGGTTGTTGAAACAGCATCAAATAGATGCTTTTTCGCTTACTAAATCACTCAAGGCAAATGGCAACAACTATACAACCAATAGCTACTTTGTGCCCTTAGCCCAGCCACAGTACCGCCTAATAAAAGCTATTTTTAGCGAGCAAAAAAACTTTGCTGATAACACCTTTTATGACGTATCTGGCTGGACTTTAGCGCATGCGTTTAACTTACCTTTTGCAAAAGTAAAAAGCAGTTGGGGTTTAGAGGTTGCAAGTACACCGTGGCAAAAAGCGGTAAAACCTTCTTTTGCTTCACTTGAGCAAGGCTATGCGTTTGGCTTTTCGTGGGATGATTACCTAGCACCTAAAATGCTAAACAGCCTTTTAAAGCAAGGTATTAAAGCGCGTGTAGCGCTAAGCCCATTAACAGCCAAATCAAACTCAAGTGAAGTAAGCTTTGATGCTGGTAGTATTATTGTGCCAGCAGGCTTACAAACGAATAATGATTGGGTTGGAATATTAAATAAAGCACAAAACGAGTTTGGAATTGCAATCAAGCCTATTAACTCAGGTCTTACAAGCAAAGGAGCCGATTTAGGGTCTCGTACAATGGCGGTTGTTAGCGAGCCAAAAGTATTATTGGTAGGTGGTAAAGGCGTAAGCCAGTACGAAGCTGGGGAAGTATGGTACTACCTCGATCGCTTTGTAGGTGTTGCGCCAACAATTGTTGAAATGGAGCGTTTAAACTCTATTGAACTCAGTAATTACAGCCATATAGTACTTGCTCATGGTAACTACAACAGCTTATCTGATACCGACAAAGTGGCTATAAAAAGCTGGGTAAGAAAAGGCGGCGTTATTTGGGCTCACAAAGGCGGCGCTAAATTTTTAGCTGATCAGCAATTACTCAAAGCAAGCTATCTATCAAGACAAGATGTAGCGAGTGCATTTAAAACGACAGGTTTAAGTTATGGCGATAAGGACCATTTAGCAGGACGTCAACGCATTGCAGGAGCTATTTTTAATACTAATGTAGATTTAACTCACCCACTTACATTTTCACTTAAACGCAATACATTGCCCGTATTCAAAAACAGTACTTGGTTGCTAGAAGCTTCCGATGCACCGTTTGTAAATGTACTTACCTATACTAAAAAGCCATTGTTAGCGGGTTTTACCGATGCTGTTAATGTTGAGCAAGTTGCTGGTGGTGCTGGCTTAATTGCGCACTCATATGGACGAGGTACAGTAATAGGCATGACCGACGATCCTGTATTTAGGGGTTACTGGTATGGGACTAGTCGACTACTAAGCAATGCGTTATTTTTTGGTCATACGTTTCGTGCAAATGGCGAATAATACCAATTAGCTTAATTAAGTAATCTATTTTGAGGATGGAAAAACGTGTTGATAGCTAGGCAAAAAATTCGCTAATTAGTTGTTCTCGGCAATTGCTCCTGGATTGCTCTACCTTCTGCATCCATGCAGTCGTAAATGAGAATTTTTTAACACAGGTAGCGACACGTTTAGCCCCGCAAAATGATTA
>NZ_JACJDN010000213.1:0-6081 GCF_014163565.1 Pseudoalteromonas sp. SR45-5
TGCACGCGCTAAATGGCTAAAAGACGGCAATACACTGTCGTACCAATGGCAAAATCGCTCGCAACATAAATTAGAACTGCGTTTTTATAACAGCGAAACTAAAGCCCAAAAAGTAGCGCTGACCGAAAATAGCGAAACGTGGATAAACCTACATTTTGATCTTGAGTTTTTAAAAGACAAAAAACACTTTGTATGGGCATCTGAGCGCGACGGCTTTAAACATTTATATCTGTATCGTACAAACGGTCAACTTGTTCGCCAAATTACCTCAGGTGACTGGGCTGTTGATAGCTTAAAAGGTATTGATGAGAAAAAAGGCATTGTTTACTTTGCCGGTCGAAAAGATACACCGCTTGAAAGCCATTTATACAGCGCGCCTTTATTTAAAAAAGGCGATGCCAAACGTATTACCGAAAAAGGTCAGTACCACAATGTTGTGCTAGCAAAGGACAGCAAAACCTTTATCGATAATAGCTCTTCTGATAATAAACCAAACTCAGCAGCACTTCGTAAAGTAAACGGTGAATTTATTACCTGGCTTGAAGAAAATAAGCTTGATAGTAGCCACCCCCTTACTCCTTATTTAAGCGACTTAACAAAACCAGAATACGGCACAATTAAAGCCGATGATGGTCAAGTTATGCATTACCGTTTATTTAAGCCTAGCACCATTGCTGATGGCAAAAAGCACCCTGTTATTGTTAACGTATACGGCGGCCCGCATGCTCAACGAGTGACGAATAGCTGGCGCAGTAAAAACTTGTACTTTCAGTACATGGCGCAACAAGGTTACGTAATTTTTCAACTGGATAACCGTGGTTCGTACAACCGTGGTAAAAAGTTTGAAGATGCTATTTATAAACATTTAGGTGTGGTTGAAGTTGCCGATCAAATTAAAGGCGTAGAGTTTTTACGTACACTTGATTACGTTGATCCACAACGCATCGGTGTTTATGGCCACAGCTACGGCGGCTACATGGCGCTTATGACTATGTTTAAAGCGGGCGATTACTTTCAAGCCGGCGTATCAGGTGCTCCAGTAACCGATTGGGCTCTATACGATACACATTACACAGAGCGTTATTTAGGTCACCCCGATACAAATGCTAAAGGCTATGAAGACAGCGCAGTATTTCCATATGCAGATGGCTTAAAAGGCCCATTAATGATTTACCATGGAATGGCTGATGACAACGTATTGTTTACGCATTCAACTAAGTTGTTTAAACAACTGCAAGATAACGAAAAACAGTTTGAAATGATGACCTACCCAGGCTCTAAGCACAGCCTACGCGGTAAACAAGTGCAAACACACTTACATCAAACAATTACAAACTTCTTTAATCGCCATTTTGACGTTAAATAAGCAAGTAAAGTAATAACAGACTAAAGGCTGATTGATAAATCAGCCTTTTTTTTTGCATTAATAGGCGTTAAGCCTAGATTAAACTCTTTTTTTAGCTACGCTTATTCTATGCGCTAAAGCGCACACTTTTTGAGGATAAATGTATGCCTAATCTACGAAGTTTTAGTATATCCCAGCGTTTTTCACTGTTAATAGCCATCGTTGTATTTGGACTAATAATACTTAGTATATCGAGCCTAACTCATCAATATAGTTCGCTAAAAGACGAGCAATACATAAAAACACAAAATGTAGTAGAAACGGCGTACAGTATAATCGAGCACTATTATGCGCTTGAACAAGATAACACTCTCACTCAACAACAAGCTCAATCACAAGCACTTAATGCAATAAAAGCACTGCGCTACGACAAAACCAATTACTTTTGGATTAACAATTACCAGCCAACAATGGTTATGCACCCTATAAAACCTGCGCTTGATGGAAAAGATTTAACTAATAACAAGGACCCTGACGGCAAAGCATTGTTTGTTGATATGGTAAATATAGTTAAACGCTCTGGCGAGGGATTTATCCCTTATAAATGGCCAAAACCAGGTAAAGATAAACCGGTTGAAAAAATCGCATTTGTTAAAGGTTTTAATCAATGGCAGTGGATTATTGGCTCGGGTGTTTACCTTGATTCAATTGACGAAGCATTTAGCGAGCAACGTAACCTTATAGTCATCAGTGCAATAATTATGATTATTGCTGTTATTTTACTTAGTTACTTTATAGGTAAGAGTATTTTAATACCAACTCGCTTAGCGGCCGATATGATGAAAGATATTTCACAAGGCGAAGGCGATTTAACTCGTAAATTAAATGAATCCGGTAATGATGAAATATCTGAACTATCACGTTCATTTAATTTATTTGCTCTAAAAATGCGCGAGTCACTTGTTCATGTAGCACAAAGTGCAAACGATGTAAGCGAACATGCGCATACAGTTGACTACTCAAGTAGAACAAGCCACTCATTTATTGAGCTTCAAAACGATAGTTCAACCCAAGTTGCAGCTGCCATGGAGCAAATGACTCACCAAATACACGATGTGAGCCGTAACGCTGAAGCAGCAGAGCAAGCAGCTAAGGATGCAGCACAAAACGCATCAACGGGTAAAAATGTGGTTGCGCAAACAATTACAGCAATAGAAACGCTCTCAAGCAACATTGAAACAGTCAGCCGTGTAACAGAAGATTTAGCCAACGAGAGCCATAATATAGGCTCTGTGCTTGATGTAATAAGAAGTATATCGGAGCAGACAAACTTACTGGCATTAAACGCTGCCATTGAAGCTGCTCGCGCAGGAGAGCATGGTCGAGGATTTGCTGTTGTTGCTGATGAAGTAAGAACATTGGCCAGTCGTACAGGGCAAAGTACTGACGAAATTCAAACCATGATCACTAAACTACAAGAAGGTGCAAAAGCAGCAGTAGAAGCAGTTAAATCAAGCCAAGCACTTTCAGTTTCTACCGTAGAGCAGGCGTCATCAGCCAATACTTCACTTAATGAAATAGAACGACTTGTTTCAATTATTACCGAAATGAACAGCCAAATAGCACGTGCCACAGAGCAACAAACGCAAGCTGCCGACGAGGTTAATTTGCGTATAAATGAGCTATCTCAATCAACTGAGCAATCATTAAATAATACTAAGCAGCTTACCGATGCCAGTGATAATCTCAAACAAAGTAGCGAAGGTCTTTCGAGCGTAGTTAATCGTTTTAAATTAGATTAATCGATAGCGTTCTCATAAAATGCAAAAGCCCTGAATTAACAGGGCTTTTTTATTACATGTAAGTTTTTAGCTTACAAACAATAACGTGCAAACAAGCTCGTTACTGATGCAGCTGTTGGCTTACCATGCTGCCAATCACCGCCTTCAACACCGCTACCTGCTATATCCATATGAACATAAGGTAGAGGCTGTGCAGAGTCATTACCGTGCTTATCAAGCCCACCAACAATAGCCATAAACGCCATAGGGAACTGATGTCCACGAGCAGTAACGGCAGATGCTGCGTTATTGCTAGATAAAACATCGTCAGCTAGCGTACGTGGTTTAATAAAGTCGTAGTCTTCACGGCGTGAACGCGATACTTCAGCGCCATCGGCCCACAAATCTCCAAGGTCAGCTATTTGACGTGAAACACCAGCACTACGAGCTGGACCATTTTCAACATACGCACCGTATGGACCCATTGCGCGAGCTGCATGACCCGTTAATGTAGCAACAGTAAACAGCGTTGGGTTAATCTCACCTTTAGCTAAATCTTTCATTTCGCTAAGCAGGTCGCCCATTGCTAAACGCCCTTCTGCATCGGTATTACCAATACGTACACGAACACCTTCACGGCTAGTAATAATTTCATCTGGCACAAAACAATCTGAGCCAATAGAGTTGCGAACAACAGCTAAGTACGATACCACTTTAACGCCTTTAGGCTGATAATCAGCAACGGCTTTCATAAAGCCCGCAACAGAAGCTGCGCCGCCTTTATCACGGCTCATGCCTGCCATATGGCCGCCTACTTTTAAATCTGCACCGCCTGTATCGTATACAAGGCCCTTACCTACAAACATAAGTGTGCGAGTAATTTCGCCCTCTGGTACATATTCAAGCTTGACAACACGTGGGTGATGGCGCTCAACTGCATACGATGCGCGAGCAACTGTACTTAGCATTGGGTAATTTTTATCAATAGCTGCAATATCATCAATTACGTCAACTGCAATGTTTGAGCCTTTAAACAATTCAACGCAGTAATCAGCAAAACGTGGGGGAGCCATACGCTCAGGTTCAGTGCCACACAGGTCACGCGCTGCATATTGGCCAGCTGCAATTGCATTAACAGCTTTAATAGTTTGCTCGCTTGCGCCAACTAAACCAATCTGTGTAATTGGTTCAATGCTTTCACCGTGATATTCACGCGCTTCTAATGGCTGCCATAAGGCTTGGCAAGCGCCTAAATAAGCAACTTCTAAAGCATGCTGATAACGGCTATCGCCATTTAAATTTGGTAAAAATAATGCAGGGTTAATACTGCCCGACGCTTTTGCTTCGTTAATTGCTAATTTAGCAGCATCAAAATAACGACGCACGTCGTCGTAATCTCTATTTAACGGACCGGTTGGCGCAAGTACAACGCGCTTGTTTTCAATTACTAATAAAGTAACTTGCTTACCGATGCGAGAATCTACGTTTGCTTGAGCTAAAATAGCATCACGTAATGAGTTATTTGGTAACTGAGAAAAGTCATTACTAATAATAATAAGCGCATCATGAGATGTGCATTCAAGGCTTGCACTAACCGCTTGAGGGTATGCCATAAATAAAGTCCTGTTAGAAAACATAAGCCCCTATTATCGTCGATTTAAATATTGAAGACCAGCAAGGAGCGATGAGCTAATCACATAACCTGTCAATAAATGGCAACTTGGAGTTACAGGCTTTACAGCTTAATCGAGAATACTAAGTTGGAAGTTTTGCTCTGGCTCGTTTTTAATGCCAACGCCTATGCCAAGTAATCTTACAGGCTGTTGTAGCCCACGCTGGTAGGCCTTAGTAAGTAGTTGAACAAATATTTCTGTGTTGAGCTCGTGATATACCTGATCGGCAGAGGTCACTACAAAATTTGCAAACTTCACCTTAACACTCAATTTATTAATACGGTTTTGTAACTGCTGTTTATTTAGCCTTAAAACTAATTCGTCTAACAACCTTGGCAGCTCATCTAAGCACTCTTGCAAACTTGTTTTGTTGTACTCGTAGGTATGTTCAACACTCAGCGATTTTCTTATACGATCTGTGGATACTTTACCAACATACTCACCTGCACATTTTTGATAAAGCGACACACCAAAATTACCCACATGTTGCTGCATCCAGTTAACGCCTTTTTCACGTACATCCATGCCGGTATATAAGCCTTTTAAATTTAGCTTTTCGAGCGTTACTTTGCCCACTCCTGGAATTTTCCCAAGCGGTAATTGCGCTAAAAAGTCATCAACCTCATCAGGCAAAACGACAAATTGACCATTCGGTTTGTTTTCGTCACTGGCTATTTTGGCAATAAATTTAATCGGTGCAATACCTGCTGATGCAGTGAGCCCTGTAGCATTGTAAATATCGGCTCTTATTTGCTGTGCAATAAGTGTGGCACTGCCTTTACAAGCGGTGCTGTCTGTTACATCTAGATAGGCTTCGTCTAAAGAAAGGGGTTCAATTAAGTCTGTATAGCGGCTAAATACTTCACGTATTTGGTTTGAAGCTTCTTTGTATACAGCCATGCGCCCTGGGACAATAACTAAATCGGGGCATAATTGTTTAGCATGATAGTTCGACATAGCCGATCGTACGCCATACTCTCTAGCTATATAGTTAGCGGTTGAGAGCACGCCTCGTCGGCTATTGCCTCCAATAGCAAGCGGTACACATGCAAGTTTTGGATTATCTCGCATCTCTACTGCTGCATAAAAGCAATCCATGTCAATGTGAATAAACTTCTTCATCACCACAATAATAACTGGTTATTTATACAGTCATTATTATAGAATAAAATGTGATATGCAAGCCTAGGGCCTGTTTATCTTTCGAGGTTAAATTTGCAGCAGTATGTTTGGTATTTAGGCAAGGCAGAGCCTATGTAGTGTGGTTATTCCCCATAAATAG
>NZ_JACJDN010000214.1:0-6080 GCF_014163565.1 Pseudoalteromonas sp. SR45-5
ATTTTTTAATACTCCAGCACGTCGTAAATTTTTACGCACCGAAAAAACTGAATTTAGCCATATTGATGAGTTGATAAAGCGTATTGCGCTTAGTCGCTTTGATGTCTCTATTACACTAACTCACAACGAAAAAGTAGTAAGGCAGTATCGTGCCAAAACTGATCCCTCTCAGGCTATAACACGCGTAGCACAAGTTGCAGGTAAGGCCTTTGCTGAGCAAGGTTTGCATATTCAATCAGGAGAGGGCGGCCTACAGCTGCATGGTTGGGTGCTACCTGTAGGCTCAGCGAATACGACTCAGTACACTTATGTGAATAATCGCATGATGCGCGATAAGCTTATTTTGCATGCTATACGCCAGGCATTTGAAGAAGTAAGTGGAACACAAGAATTACCCGGTTTTGTCATTTATATTGATATTGACCCACGACAGGTTGATGTCAATGTTCACCCTGCTAAGCATGAAGTGCGTTTTCATCAAGGGCGGTTAATTCATGATTTTATATTGCAAGCTATTAAGCAGGTAGTAGTGCCATTGCAAGGCGAATTCACTAACGAATCAGCGAGCATAGAAGCAGAATTCACGCCAGCGTTCATTGAGTCAACGCATAGCAGTGCTAATAATATAGAAAGCGAAGGAGTGTTTGATTACCCTAAATCGCAATTACAGCCCTCTTACTCTGGAAGTGCTGGTAGCTCAAGTTCGTCCTCTGGTACTAGAAGTGTTGGCGGTGCATACCGTGCTGCACCAAGTACGAGCCATCATGACGTAAATGCGTTTTATCAAGGAGTGAGTGAGCAACACGCCGCGCATTTTGATAATGCAGCCAATATATCTGCTGCACTACACCAGTCCGTATCTGTGGATAATGTCTTAAAAGCTGTTTCTATTATAAGTGTTAGTGAAGGAGTGTGTGTCTATAGTGAAGAGCAGCAATTGTATTGCTCACATTTTAAATATGCATTAGTTGATGATTGGCATAATCAAATTAAAGAGTTCGGAAGTTTAGAAGGGAAAGCCCTTTTGTTACCAGTGCGAGTAAACTTAGAAAAAGAAGATTGCTTACTTATAGAATCCCAGCAATCGTGGTTTACCTTACTTGGTTTTGAACTTGTAATAGAAAAACAATTTGTAATGGTTAAAAAATTGCCAGCGTGTTTATATTTACTTGACGTAAGTGCAGCGGTAGGTGAGCTACTTGATGCGTGTAAAGCAAAAATTGAAAATATAGAGAATTGGTTAGAATGGCAAATGAAATGCGTGCCGACCCGATTTTATTTAAGCAATATATTTTTAGCGCAACAAATGCGCTTACAAAATAATCCACAAACTATTGAACGCTTGCGTAAAAAAGCAGTTAAAATAGAGCTAAATCACTATTTAACGCAATTAGATTAAGGTATCAGTGTTGAGTAATTTACCAGTTATATTTTTAATGGGTCCAACTGCAGCAGGTAAAACAGCATTGGCAATCTCGCTGTGCGAGCATTTAAATACAGAAATAATCAGCGTAGATTCAGCGCTAGTGTATAAAGGTATGGACATTGGTACAGCAAAACCTGATGCGGAAGAATTAGCCAAAGCTCCGCATCATTTAATTGATCTACTTGACCCGAGTGAAACGTATTCAGTTGCAGATTTTAGGCGCGATGCAGTGCAAAAAATTGACGAATTTCACAGACAAGGTAAAGTGCCTGTATTGGTTGGAGGTACAATGCTGTACTTCAAATCTTTAATTGATGGTTTATCGCCTTTACCTGAAGCAGATACAGAGATAAGAGCAGAGTTAGAAGCGCAAGCGAAAGAATTTGGCTGGCCTCATTTATATAAAGAATTAGTTAAAGTTGACCCAAAAGCAGCCGAAAAAATAAGTGAAAATGATTCACAAAGAATTAATCGAGCTTTAGAGGTTTACAGGTTAACTGGTAAGACCATGACTGAGTTGCAAATGCAAAAACAGCCGGCTTTACCTTATACTTTTCATCAATTTGCGATTGCACCGCAAGAACGCAGTGAATTACACCGCCGAATTGAAGAAAGGTTTAAAATAATGATTGATCAGGGGTTTGAAAATGAAGTTTCGACCCTATATCTACGTAAGGATTTACACCCCAATATGCCTTCTATTCGTTGTGTTGGTTATAGACAAATGTGGGATTACCTTGCGGGTGAAACAAACCATGATGAAATGGTTTTTCGTGGCATCGCAGCAACACGTCAGCTGGCAAAACGGCAGTTAACGTGGCTTCGTAGTTGGCCTGATGTTACTTGGTTAACAACAGGCGACGAAGAAAACTTGCATCGTGTAGTAAGTTCGCTAAGCTAGTAGTAGTTGAATATTGTTTTTTATCAAATAAGTTCAGCCACTTAATTATAATAACACCTAGAACGAAGGAACAATAACATGGCAAAAGGCCAATCGTTACAAGACCCATTTTTGAATGCACTACGACGTGAGCGCATTCCAGTATCAATCTTTTTGGTAAATGGCATAAAATTACAAGGCAAAATTCAGTCATTTGACCAATTTGTTATTTTACTAGAGAACACCGTAAATCAAATGGTTTATAAGCATGCAATTTCTACAGTTGTCCCTGCTCGCGCAGTTAACTTCCAAGCAGTTCAAGGGAGTGAAGACACTGAAGAGGCAGAAGCTGGAAACTTTTAATTAGGAGCATAATGTTTGTTTGACCGCTATGAATCCGGCGAACAGGCAATTTTAGTTCATATCGACTTGCCTAAAGAAGGAGATCGTGAAGATCTTCACGAATTAGAAATGTTGGTATCTTCTGCTGGTGTTAGTAGTTTGGCGGTTGTGCAAGGCAGCCGTCAAGCACCACATCCGAAACTATTCGTCGGTACCGGTAAAGCAGAAGAAATAGCTGAGATTGTCAAAATCCACAAAGCAGATGTCGTAATTTTTAATCATCAACTCAGGCCATCACAAGAGCGTAATTTAGAGCGCGTTTGTCAATGTCGTGTGCTTGATAGAACGACGCTAATTCTTGATATTTTTGCCCAACGCGCACGTACCCACGAGGGTAAGCTGCAAGTTGAATTGGCTCAACTTCGCCATATGTCGACTCGATTAATTCGAGGCTGGACTCACCTTGAACGTCAAAAAGGCGGGATTGGTTTACGTGGTCCTGGTGAAACTCAACTTGAAACTGACAGAAGATTACTTCGTGCCCGTATTCAAAATATTCGTGCACGTTTAGCTAAAGTTGCAGTGCAACGTGAACAAGGTAGGCGAGCTCGTACTCGCAACGAAATACCTACAGTTTCATTAGTTGGTTATACCAATGCGGGTAAATCTACATTATTTAATCGAATTACAAATTCAGATGTATACGCGGCCGATCAGTTGTTTGCCACGCTTGATCCGACTCTACGTAAGCTTGAGTTAGGTGATGTTGGCCCTGTTATCTTAGCTGATACAGTGGGCTTTATTCGTCACCTACCACATGACTTGGTTGCTGCTTTTAAAGCAACGCTTACTGAAACTCGCGAAGCTGATTTGCAGTTACATGTAATTGATGCCGCAGACTCACGTCTGCAAGAAAATATTGAACAAGTACAATCGGTGCTTAAAGAAATTGAGGCCGATGAAGTACCACAGCTATTAATTTATAATAAAATTGATGCGCTGGATAACGTAAGCCCACGTATTGATCGAGATGACGAAGGTCAACCTATAAGAGTATGGCTTAGCGCTCAGACTGGTGAAGGGTGTGAATTACTTAGCGAGGCTATCAGTGAGTTACTAGCTAAGAAGATGTTTAACGAAACATTATTTCTTACGCCATTGTATGGTCGCTTAAGAGCTGCATTGTTCAGTTTAAATGCAGTGCATGAAGAGCAATTTGATGTGCAAGGTAATTGGCTGTTAGATGTTAGAATGCCAATGGTTGAGTGGAATCGTTTAATTAAAGAATTTGGTCCTGAAATTGCTGGTTTTATCAACCGTAATTAAAAATTGACGTTTTAATGTCGGTTTTTGTATGAGAAACGCGGTAGATTTGTTAGATTTAACACAATTTCCTAATTTATTTAGATAACAATGGAGTATAGCTATGGCCTGGAATGAACCGGGTAATAATGGCAATGACAAAGATCCGTGGAATAATAAAGGCGGACGTGATCAAGGCCCACCTGATTTAGACGAGGTGTTCCGCAAGTTTAGTAACAAGTTCAGCGGCTTATTTGGCGGGAAAAAATCCGGCAATGGTAGCGGCGGTGGACTTGGCGGAGCCGGTATTTCATTCATACTTATTATCGCCGTTATTGTATGGGCGTTAAGTGGTATTTATACGGTTAAAGAAGCCGAGCGTGGTGTGGTTCTACAATTTGGTAAATATGACCGAATTGCTGATCCTGGTTTGCGCTGGAAAATGACTTTCATCGAAACGGTAATCCCAGTAGATATTGAAGCAGTTCGTTCATTATCGGCTTCTGGTTTTATGCTTACTGAAGACGAAAACGTAGTGAGCGTAGAGTTTCAGGTGCAATACCGTGTTATTGACCCATACCTTTATGAATTTAGCGTAACTAACGCTGATAGTAGCTTAGAAGAAGCGCTAGACAGTGCTCTGCGTTATGTTGTGGGCCATGCAAAAATGGACCAAGTATTAACTAATGGCCGTGAGGTTGTTCGTCAAAATACATGGGATGAGCTTAATAAGATTATCGAACCATATAACTTAGGTTTAATTGTTACTGACGTGAACTTTAAAGACTCTCGTCCACCAACTGAAGTTAAAGATGCATTTGATGATGCAATTGCTGCACAAGAAGATGAAGAACGTTTCATCCGTGAAGCAGAAGCATATGCTCGTGAAATTGAACCGCGTGCTCGTGGTCAAGTAACGCGTATGACTCAAGAAGCGGAAGGTTATCAAGAGCGCATTACATTAGAAGCACAAGGTGAGGTAGCTCGCTTTGAAAAGCTTTTACCTGAATATCAAGCAGCTAAAGAAGTTACTCGTGAGCGCTTATACATTGATGCAATGGAAGAAGTGTTAGGGAGTAGTTCTAAAATATTGGTTGATGTTAAAGGCGGCAATAACATGATGTATTTACCTCTTGATAAAATCATGGACAAGCAAGGAACCGCAACACGAGTTGCACTTCCAAGTTCAAGTGATATTCAAGACTTACGTAATAAAGTTAATACGTCGCGCAATAGCTCTGTTAATAGTGGCAATGACCGCTTTAACAACGACCGCTTCAATGATGGGAGATAATCATAATGAAAAACTTTAGTTTAGTAATACTATTAGCTGCCATTGTTATGTCTTTCTCATCGGTATTTGTTGTACCTGAAGGGCAAAAAGCAATTGTAATGTTATTCAGTAAAGTACAAAAAGATAGCGACGATAAAGCGATTGTATATGGCCCAGGCCTACAATTTAAAGTACCATTTTTTAGCCAAGTACGTCGTATTGATGCACGTATTCAAACGCTAGATGGTGCGCCAGATCGCTTTGTTACTAGCGAGAAAAAAGACTTAATTGTTGATTCGTTTGTAAAATGGCGCGTTAATGACTTTAGTGCTTTTTACTTACGTGCTCGTGGCGATAAGCAATATGCTGAAACGCTACTTAAGCAAAAAGTAAACAATGGTCTTCGTACAAACTTTGGTACACGTACAATTCGCGAAATTGTATCAGGTGAGCGTAGCGAGTTGATGGAAGAAGCGTTAGTACAAGCTTCTGAAAGTGCACGTGAGCTAGGTATTGAAGTACTAGACGTACGTGTTAAGCAAATCAACCTACCACAAGAAGTGAGTAGCTCTATTTACCAACGTATGCGCGCTGAGCGTACTGCGGTTGCAAAAGAGCACCGTTCTGAAGGTCAGGAAAAAGCAGAGACTATTCGTGCGGGAGTTGACCGTCGAGTAACTGTAATGCTTGCTGATGCTGAGCGTAATGCACGTTCTGTACGTGGTCAAGGCGATGCTGATGCTGCAGGCATTTATGCTAATGCGTATAACAAAGACCCTGAGTTCTTTAGTTTTGTACGTTCACTTGAAGCTTACAAAAAGACTTTTAAAGATAAGCAAGATGTTATGGTGCTTTCA
>NZ_JACJDN010000215.1:0-6074 GCF_014163565.1 Pseudoalteromonas sp. SR45-5
AAAAATTTTATTATCTCAAGTTCTAATTGTTTAGCTTTTTCTCATCTAAATCTAACCCTTTAAGACTACAGCTTTAGCAATAAATTCCATTTATTTAAAAAATACCGTCACTTTACTTAATTCTTATAACAACATAAGCTCAACTAACAGGTCAGAGGAGTGTGTAATGATAAAACTAGAAAAACAAAATGGCATTGCAACCGTCACGCTTAGCAGAGCAAAAAAACAAAACGCATTAAGCTTTGAAATGTTTGTAGAGCTAAACAAAGCCATTAAAAACATAAAAAGAGATCGCAGTATTCGTGCTGTAGTAATAAAAGGCGATGGCGAGCATTTTTGTGCAGGGCTTGATATATCAGCCGTAATGGCGGTACCATTGAATATTATAAAATTATTGCTTAAATGGTTACCTGGCAATCAAAATTTAGCGCAAAAAGTAGTATTAGGCTGGCAGTCACTGAGTGTGCCCGTTATTGCACAAATTGATGGCAACTGTTTAGGCGGAGGATTACAAATAGCACTGGGTGCCGATTACAGGATTGTTCATATTGATGCCAAGCTTGCCATTATGGAAGCGCGTTGGGGCTTGTGCCCCGATATGGGCGCCAATGTAATGATGAGCGGTTTAGTTAAGCGTGACCAAGCACTTTGGCTTGCCAGCCACGCAAACCCAATCACAGCACAACAAGCAAATGAGCTAGGTTTAGTTACTCAGCTTACCGATGATACTCAACAAGCCACGCAAAACATGCTCAATACATTACTTGAGCGCTCACCCGATACGCTTGCTGCAATTAAACGTGTTACACAACTTAGCTATAAACCAAACCAACGAAAAATACTCGCTAAAGAAACTTTCAGCCAAATTCGCTTACTGCTAAACCCAAACACTAAAAAAGCAATTGCTAAAGTAAAAGGAAAAGCGGATATAACCTACGCAAATACAAAGCATTGGTAGACTATTGCACAATGCATAAAAGAGTTTGATTTGTTAAAGTTAAGCTCTTACCTTTTCTGTGAGCCACTTTGATGAAATATCTGCTCAGTAGCGCTATTATTTTACTATGTTTAGCCAGCGCTAAACTCATTATGCACTTTATTGGTGGAAGCTTTCCTGCACCGTTACTCGCTATGGTTATTTTATTAATTTTACTCTTATCGGGTATTGTAAAAGAGCAACATGTAAAACCATGCGCCTCCCCTATTTTAAATATTATGCCTATCTTTTTCATTCCAGCGGGTGTGGGATTTATTGAGCATCTCGGTCTTATAAAATCGCACTGGGCATTTTTAGCCTCAGTTGTGGTGCTTGTTCCTATAACTACCTTATTGCTTGTTAGCAGTGTAATTGCGTACTTTAAGGGAAAAGAAAATAATGACTAATCTTACTTTTTCCGCTATTTCAGAGCTACAACCTAATTTATGGTGGCTAAGTATTCCTTTTATTATTGTATTATTTTTAGCGCTAAGGGCCGTAAACCAAAGTATAAAAAGCAGCGTATTTAAATCGCTCACCAACCCCGTATTTTTAAGTATTAGTATTATTGCTTTATTACTCGTTAATCTAAATTTGCCTTATACGCAATTTGCCACGCACAGCAAATTACTAAGCTGGTTATTAGAGCCCGCAATTGTGGCTCTAGCGCTTCCTTTATATCAGCAGTTTACACACGTACGAAAAAATCTATTACTTATAGTCGCAACATGTAGCTTAGGCATTGTTAACGCAACCGTTGTGGCATTTTTGCTAAGCATATTATTTAATTCGCCAGCGCAGCTAAGTGCATCTGTTGCCGCACTCAGTGTGACGACCCCAATATCTTTAATTGTTACCGACTCGTTAGGAGGGATTAGCTCACTTGCCGCGGCTTTAGTTATTTTTATTGGTTTACTAGGCGCTTTATTTGGTTTTATGCTTTTTAAACTCATTAATATTTTTAATCACGAATCTCAAGGCGTTGCCATGGGCACAGCCTGCCATGCAATTGGGACAGCTGCTGCTATTGCTGAGCATCCAAAAGTAGGCGCTTACTCATCAGTTGCAATGGCACTAAGTGCTTTATTAACAGCGATTATAGTGCCGCTGTTATATCCATTTTTAGTCAACATTTTGCTATAGTTGGAAAAATACAACATAGCCCTAACATAGAGCGCTTTATGATCAGTTCTGAAATCGAACAGTTTGAAAAATATTACACCATGCTTACTGAGTATATGGTTACCTACAGTATGCAAATTGTTGGCGCTATTTTTATCGTCCTCATTGGTTTGTGGATAGCACAAAAGCTTGCCAAATTTGTAGCCGCGTTAATGACCCGCCATAACGTTGATATTACGCTCACAAACTTTGTCAGTAGCGTGGTAAAAGTACTGCTAATTGTAATGGTTATAATTATTGCACTTGGCAAAATAGGTATCAGCGTTACGCCATTTGTAGCAGCCATTGGTGCTGCATCTTTAGGTGCTGGTTTAGCGCTGCAAGGAATGCTTTCTAATTATGGTGCAGGCCTTGCCATTATAGCCACGCGACCTTTTGTTGTTGGTGATACTATTGAAGTTAAAAATGTAAGCGGCCAAGTTAAAACAATTGAGCTTGGCTACACTATTTTAATCAATGAAGAAAAAGTAGAAATCACCATTCCAAATAAGCACATAGTGGGTGAAATACTTCATAACTCATTTAGTTACTCATTGGTCAAAGGTGAAATAGATATAGCTTATAGTGCATGCTCTGATAACGCGATTAGCCTCATTGAAGACGTACTTAAAGCACATGAATTAGTCGCACAAAATCCGTTATCACAAGTGGGTATTGAACGCTTCGCCGATAGCGGTGTTACAATAAGCTACCGATATTGGGTGCCTACTACTAAAATTATCGAAACTAAACTGGCTATTAACGGTGGTGTTTATAAAGCAATTAATAACGCTGATATTGAAATTCCATTCCCTCAACGCGTCATTACAATTAACAAAGCCGACCTAGAAAGCTAATTTATTTTTATTTTGAGCTTGCATATCTGCAAGCTCATCCTTTACTACCCCCCTCTGCTCAGAATAAACTCAAATAGTTGTGTTATAGATTTATTTGCCATATAAATAGTGTTAATAAATATCAATACGCACTTAATTTTAATAATAAAAAAACAATAATGAGTAATGATGATGCGCAACCCCTTCTACCTAGGCGATTGGCAAGTAACACCTTCAACTAACTCAATTCAACTCACTGGTAAAGCCAAACAGTTAGAGCCCAAAGCGATGGAGGTTTTATTGCATTTGTGTCAACAAAATGGCGACATTGTAAGCAGCGATGAATTGCTCAATAAATGTTGGAAAAATACTGATATTGGCGATAATCCATTACATAAAACTATCACTCAGCTAAGAAAAGCGCTCGGTGATAAAGCCAATGAACCACATTATATTGAAACTATCCGTAAACGTGGCTACCGCATTATTGCAAAATTATCTTTTCCGTTAGCAGATCCTATCCCAAGCACTAAAAGTACATGGCAGGGAGGATCCCCTTTCTTAGGCCTGCGTGCATATAACCCAAATGATACCCACGTTTTTTTTGGCCGTACCCAATCTATAGCTACCCTGCTGGAAAGGATATCTAGCCAGGTAAATTACGGTCGTGCTTTTTGCTTAATACTTGGCCCTAGTGGTACAGGTAAATCCTCGCTTGTTAATGCTGGAATTTTACCAAAACTGCTAGATGAGCGAGGCTATAATGGCATCGGTGTTATTTCCTACACCCAGATCGACTTTGCAGATGTGCATAAAAATAGACTTTTTCTAGACTTAGCTTCTGCATTACTTGATTGGGATATAAACGACCAGCCTGTGTTTGAAGGATTAAGCGCGCAAACACTTGCAGAGCAACTAGAATTGGCAATAGATGGCGTAATTAACGCCATACAAGCTGCACTTAGTAAAGCCTCTACAAAACTTAAAACACCCCAGTTATTTTTATTTATTGACCGCTTAGAAGTACTGCTTTCTTCTCCTATATTTAGTAGCGAAACACGCAGCCATTTCTTATCGGTTATTGAGCGCTTAGCAATCTCTAAAGCTGTGATTGTATTTAGTGCGTGTCGTAACGACTTTTACCCTTTAGTGGTTGAACAACCAAGTTTAATGGCTGGCAAAGCTCATGGCGCGCACTACGATTTAACACCGCCAAACCGCCAAGAACTCCAACAAATTATTCGCCTGCCAGCGTTAACCGCTAATTTAACGTTCTCCAATGACCCACAAACCCAAACACCACTGGATGAAATATTGTGCGCCGATACCGCCAATAACCCCGATGCATTGCCCATGCTGCAATACACATTGCAAGAGCTGTACTTACAGCGCAGTGATAATAACGAGCTACTGCACAGTGTTTACACAAAACTCGGGGGTATTGAGGGCGCCATAGGCAAAAAAGCAGAAGATATATTTATTGACCTTAGTAATGAGCAACAGCAGCAACTAAAAAGCGTATTATCACAACTGATCACTTTAAACCCAGATGGTAAAACCATTACGAGCCGCGCTGCCCGCTGGCAAACATTAACCAACACAAGTCAAAAAGAGCTTGTGCAAGCCATGGTTGATAGCCGTTTATTTGTATCGCATTTACAAAACCAAGAAGCCTGTTTTAGTCTTGCTCACGAGGCATTATTGCGTCAATGGCCGCGCGCAAAACAATGGATTAATGACCATAAAGATGCCTTAGCAATAAAAAGTCGTTTACAACATCAAGCACAAAATTGGATAGATGAAGGTAAAAGTAGTGCTTACCTCCTAGCGCCAGGTAAACCGCTACAAGAAGCGCAGCTATTACTTAACGACAAACTGTTTAAATTAGATGATAACGAGCATGCTCTTATCAAAAGCTCTGTAAAAAAAACAAAAACAAAAATAAGAGCAAAACGAGTGACCGTTACTTTATTGTGCTTACTTACATTTACCGCGTTTTTAATGAGCTTCACTAGTTTTAAAGCCCAACAACATGCGCAAAAAAAACAGCTTGAGGCCGAAAGCTTACTGGGGTTTATGGTCGGCGACTTTGCCGATAAATTACGTAGCGTTGAACGTATGGACTTACTTGATGGTATTAGTAATAAAGCACTTGAGTATTTTACTGATCAAACTGACGATTCAAGTTCACTTTTTAGCTTTAGCGATAATAAAGCACAATTTAACAACCGTTTTCAGTACGCACAAACCCTCGAAGCAATGGGTGAAGTAGCTTATTCGCGCGGCAAAACCGATGAAGCCTTTACCGCCTTTGAAAACGCCCGCACCCGTCTTGAGGCATTATTAAAAATACAGCCTAACAACTTAGAGCTATTAACGCTTGCAGGCGCCAATGCCTTTTGGCTAGGTCAATTAGCTTATGATCAAAATGATCATCAAGCTACTGAGCAAATGTTTAAAAAATACCACGCTTACAGTAAAAAAATGTATGTGCTGGCAGCTAATGATTTTAACTCCATTATGGAATTATCGTATTCATCTAATTCTTTAGGTTCTTTATACATAGAAAAATCCAACTACAGCGCTGCAAAAAAGAACTTTGCAGAGTCACTTTTACTTAAAAATAAAGCGCTTAAACTGAAACCTAATAACAAAGATTTACTTCGAGATAAATCCGATACGATTAGTTGGCTTGCAAAAACAGAAGAGAAGCTAAGTAACTTTAATGAAGCAGTTAATATATTGGAAGGTGCAGTTGACGTAATCACAAAATTGATTGCTGACTACCCTAGTGATGCAAGCCTTTTTTACACGTCAGCAAACCTATATATGCAACAAAGTTATTTACTGAGCTATTTGAGTGATAAACGGATGGCCCATAAAAAAGCCAGCTTGGCTAATCAAGTTATCAATGAAGCTTTAGTACAAGATCCAAAAAACAATAAATTTCAGCTTATGTATTATCGCTCTTTAGCACATTCACTAATGCTATCTACTGATGAAGCTACTGACTCAACAATTGAAAAAATAATTAATTTTTTAAAATCTCAAAATTTTAAAAATACCAGCACTATTAATACACAAATTACACTGATTCAATA
>NZ_JACJDN010000216.1:0-6061 GCF_014163565.1 Pseudoalteromonas sp. SR45-5
AGCTTGCGGTAACCATCAAGTAGCGCCGCATGCTTTTTAAAGCCTTCAAGCGATAAACCAGGGAAAGTTAAACCGTTAAACTGCTTTTTACCTTCGGCAATTTCTATAGCCAGCGCTACATTATTAGCACCAAACATTAAGCCTAGTGCATCTTGGTAATCTGCGTATTCGCGCTCGTCATCGTATTTAATTTCAAGAACTGCTTTTAAACAGCGGAAGTGGCGCATTGCCTCTTCGTTTACTTGGCCTGTATGAAGTATCCAGTCAACCCAATCAATGGCTTCTTCGCTGCCTGCAGCTAAACATAGGTGTGCTTTAAGCTCACCTATACGCAGTGTGTGCCATGGTGTGTCGGCATCGGTTGCAAGGCCAATAAATTCTGCGGCGCGGATAATATCGCTGTGGCCTGCTTCTTCTAGGCTGTCGTAAATTTCCATCCATTGCTCTGCATCGTACTGATCAAGCGATAGGAATGTTTCGCGAAATTTTGCGCCTTCGTTGTTGTTACGCCAAATAAGCTCATCAACAGGGTAAATGTCAGACATGCCAGGTACTAAAATACGACACGCGTATACGTTTAGGTGCGTGTAATCCATGATGTAGATATCATGATCCATGCTATGAATTAGATCAGTACAGAAGTTATATTCTTCTTCAGTTGTTCCGCTAAAGTCCCAGTGTACAAATTCAAAATCAGGTTTTGCACGGAAAAAATCATGCGAAATCAAACCGCTTGAATCAATAAAGTGCAGTTCAATGTTCTCTGGTGTTGCTACTTCGTCGTTATCAAATGTTGCAGGTTGGAATACATCTAGCTGATCAAGACGACGACCTTGTAGTAACTCAGTCACGGTACGTTCAAGCGCAACTTCAAATGATGGGTGAGCACCAAAAGAAGCAAATACAGAACCATCTGTTGGGTTAATAAGCGTTACGCTCATTACAGGGTATTTACCCCCAAGTGACGCATCGGCAATACGTAAATGAAAGCCATGGCTGCGAAGCTCTTCACACGCTTCGTGAATTTTAGGGTATTGCTTAACAACGTCTTCAGGCACGATTGGTAAACAAATACCTTCGGCGATGATACGGTTTTTAATAGCACGTTCAAATACTTCTGATAAACCTTGTACGCGAGCTTCAAACTTGGTGTTACCTGCGCTCATACCGTTAGATACAAAAATATTACCGATAACGTTTACCGGAATGTATACGTCTTGGTTATCGCGTTGGCGTGTGTATGGCAGGGTACAAATACCACGATCGATATTGCCTGAGTTAAAATCAAAAAGGTGTGATGCGTTTAGTTCGCGCTCTGGGTCAAAGTAATCCCATAAGCTTTCATCCATAATGCCCTCTGGCACTTCATCGCCTTCAACTTTAAACCATTTTTCGCTTGGGTAATGAGTAAACTCGCCATTAGCAAATTCTTCACCTAGATAAAAGTCTGCAAAAAAGTAGTTACAGCTTAAGCGTTCAAAGTATTCACCGAGTGCTGAAGCAATAGATGCTTTGTCGGTTGCGCCTTTACCATTGGTAAACATAACACCGCAGTCGCTGTCTTTTATATGAACCGAATAACAGTTAGCTACAGGGTTAAGCCAAAGCGCTTCTTCAACATTAATGTTTAGGGCTTTAAGCTTGTTTTGCATGGTAGAGATTGACGATTCTAGGTCGCGGTCTTTACCTTTGATAAATGTTTTTTCAGTCATATTGATCTCAACTAGTTCTGCACGATGTGTGGAGCTGACATTATCGTGGATTTTGATGTTTATTTCACCCTTTGCGAGCAAGAACATTATTATTTAATAAAACTGTGGTTATTATATGTGCTTAACGCTTGGTCAAAACGTGCAAAGGAAACGGTGATGTTTAAAGTAATCAAACGCTTGTTGTTATTAATTGTGATATTAGGGCTGGCAAGTACCGCTGTTGTTTATGGGGTACTTAGTTTAAGTTTACCCGCCCTTGATGGAAACGGACGCAGTAACGCGGTAGCAGAGCCTGTAAAAATTTCGCGAGATGCATTAGGGCAAGCAGTAATAAACGCCAATAGCCGAAACGACGCCGCCTACGGTTTAGGTTATGCGCATGGGCAAGACCGATTTTTTCAAATGGATTTACTAAGGCGTAATGCCGCAGGTGAGTTAAGTGAATTATTTGGCCAAGCAGCGTTGGGGCTCGATAAAAAAATGCGTTTTCATCAATTACGTAAACGCAGCCAAATTATTTTACAAACCCTGCCTGAGACCGATAAGCAATTACTTAAAAGTTACGCTCAAGGTGTAAACGAAGGCTTAGCGCAAGTAGGGTATTCAAGCTTTGAATATTTACTAACCGGTGCAGCGCAAAAGCCATGGCTAAGTGAAGACAGCCTACTTGTGATATTTAGCATGTACCTTGATTTACAAAGCGCCACATTTGAGCGCGACCAAGCACTTATTCAAATTGAGCAAGCGTACACAAAGCAAATGGTTGATTTTTTAACGCAACCGAGTAAGTACCAAGCCGCGCTTGATGGCAGCAAATTAGCGCCTTATAGCGACGGCATACCTACCTTTCCAACTCAAACAAAGCATATAGTTAAAAGTATTGAAGCCAACCAAGAGCGCGGCAGTAATAACTGGGCTGTTACAGGGGCGCTTACTAAAACAGGGGGTGGTATGGTGTCGGATGATATGCATTTATCGATGGCAGTACCTGTAATTTGGTACAGGGCACAATTAAATTACATGCACAGTGGTGAGCAGACTCAGGTAACCGGTGTATCGCTGCCCGGCGCACCTGCCATTGTTGTTGGCACTAACAACAATGTTGCATGGGGATTTACTAACGGTTATTTAGATACAGCCGATTGGATTGCATTAAACGATGATAGTAAAACATGGCAAGTAGATGAACCTATTGCATTACCCGATGGGGAGGTTGAAAACTATTCATTAATACTCAGTGAATACGGACCTGTAAAATATATTAACGAAAAACCTTATGCGTTGAGCTGGGCTGCCCATCAGCCTTATGCCGTTAATATGCAGTTATTAAAATTAGAGCAAGCCAAAACGGTAGATGATGCACTTGCTGTAGCAAGCGATGTAGGCATTCCGGTGCAAAACCTTATGGTGGTAGACAGCCTTGGTAGCGCAGCGTGGAAAAACATGGGCGGTATACCGGCTCGTAAAACGCCAAGTGAGCTTGGCGTAAATGTCGATGACTACTCAGCGCTTTGGCAGCAAAATGAATTACAACGCCCTTTTATTAAAAACCCGCAAAACGGTCGATTATGGACTGGTAATTCTCGCGTGGTATCGGCTGAGGATGACGCGCGTTTTGGTAATGGTGGCTATGCACTCGGCGCACGTTCGAGTCAAATTCGCGATAGATTATTTGAAAAACAAGCATTTGCTGAGAGCGACTTTTACGCATTACAACTTGATAACCAAGCTCGCTTTTTAATGCCTTGGCATGCTCTGCTATTAAAGCAATTAAAAGCCGAAACAACTAAAAATCAGCAATATATAACAGCGCTTGAAAACTGGCAGCAATGTGCGTGTTCAACCTCCATAGGGTATACCTTAGTTAAGCGCTACCGCGATGAAGTGATTAATATTTTATTTAGCAGTATGGAAGATGAATTAAATAAACAACAAGGCACACTTAAATACGTAAAACGAGATTTAGAGCCCGCTGTTTGGCAGCTTATAAACAACAGGCCCGACACATGGATAAACCCACAATTTAAAAGCTGGGATGAGCAGTTACAAGGAGCATTTAGCCAAACTATTACTAAGCTTACAGAACAATTTGGTAATAACGTACAAAACTGGCAGTGGGGCAAGGTAAATGAGTTAGTGATAGAGCATCCGTTTGCAAAGCAAATGCCGTTACTTGCTAAGTTATTAAATATGCCCACAGCAGCGGGTTTTGGTGATAGTTATATGCCCGCCGTACAAGGGCGTAGTTTTGGCGCATCGCAGCGTTTTATTGCTCAACCTGGGCATTTAGAACATGCAATTATGGCTATTCCGGGTGGGCAATCGGGGCACCCTCTTTCTGAATTTTACAGAGCGGGGTTTAGTGATTACGTTGAAGGTAAGCATACACCTTTATTGCCTCAAGAATTAATACATCAAATAGTAATAAAGCCGACACGATGAACTAAAGTATAGCTAAACACGTTCTATATAATTACCAATAAAACAACAGAGAACTAAAATGAAAAAAATACTACCCGCATTAATAACAGGTTTATTACTAAGCACTACAGCGCAAGCAGATGATGGCCCAGTAACAGCACAAAAGCTAAGTGAGCATGTATACGTACTATTTGGGCAAGGCGGTAATATTGCAGCAAGTGTAGGTGATGATGGCATTTATATTATTGATGATCAGTTTGCCAAGCTCTCAGATGATATTAAAAAAACCATTAGCGATTTAAAACCAGGCAGTGCAGAGTTTGTCATTAATACTCACCATCATGGCGATCATACCGGTGGCAACGAGAACTTTGCCAAAGCGGGTGCGCATGTTATAGCGCACGACAATGTACACAAACGTTTAGAAGAGCAGCACGGGGAGGGGTCAGACTTTTTACCGCGCATTAGTTTTGGTCATGACTTAAAACTACATTTTAATAACGAACACGCCCATGTAGTGCATTACGAACATGCACACACCGATGGCGATTCGGTTATCTTTTTTAGTAACGACAACATAGTGCACATGGGCGACATTTACTTTAATTTTGGCAGCTTACCGTTTGTTGATGTAGATAGCGGCGGCAGCGTTGATGGTATTTTAGCGGCAGTAAACGATGTAGTTAATCAAATTGACAACAACACTAAAGTAATACCAGGACACGGCAAGGTAAGTGACCGTTCAGGACTGATAGCGTATGGTAAGCTAGTTCAAAACGCGAAAGACGTAATGCTAAAAGCAATGCAAAATAATGCAAGCTTAGAGCAAGTACTTAAAGCCGATCCATTGGCTGAGCTGAATCTTGAATACGCAGGCTGGTTACCAAAAGAGAAAGTAACCACACTTTTTTATCGTAGCTTAAAGTAGTACGCGTAACGTAAAAAACATGATACAAAGCTGAGTGTACTTTAACGTACATTCGGCTTTTATTTTCTTATGCCCAAAGGAGTTGTGTATGTCGGCAGAAAAAACCCATCTTGAAATTTGTAACTTAACCAGAGAGCAATATCCGCAAATTAAAACCTTGATGGATCAAGCGTATCCCGACTTAGGCGGTGCGTGGCCAAGTCATACCATTTTTAGATTAATAGACCAGTTTCCTGAAGGGCAAATAGGTATTGTGGATGACGGCGTGCTGGTGGGCTTAGCATTAAGCGTGCAGGTTGATTACACGCGTTTTTCAAACCCGCATACATACGAAGATATTGCAGACGGTCACGACCGTGTATTTAGCGATACCGACGGCGATGCGCTATACGGCTTAGATGTTGCTATTAGCGAAAGTCACAGAGGCATGCGTTTAGGTCGTCGCCTTTATGATGCCCGTAAAGAATTGTGCCGCCAATATAACTTACGCGCTATTTTAGCAGGTGGGCGTATTCCGCGTTATTACAATCACAGCAGTGAAATGACGCCAATGGAATACATTGCAAAAGTAGATCAAAAAGAATTATACGATCCTATTTTAAGTTTTCAGTTATCTAACGATTTTCAGGTAAAACGATTACTTAAAAAGTATTTACCGGAGGATCAAGAGTCCGTTGGTTACGCCACTCTACTTGAGTGGAATAACATTATGTATGAGCCAACCGACACGGTACTTGAGTCAACTAAATCGATAGTGCGCGTAGGTGCTGTGCAATGGCAAATGCGTTGTGTTGAATCGGTTGAAGAAATGCTAAAGCAGGTTGAATACTTTGTAGATACCGTATCTGACTACAAAAGTGACTTTATACTATTCCCTGAGTTTTTTAATGCGCCACTAATGGGGCTAGGAAATCAAAGTAATCAAACAGAAGCGATTCGCTATTTAGCGGAATACACCGAGACATTTAAAAACGCCATGTCGCGTATGGCAATAGAATAC
>NZ_JACJDN010000217.1:0-6051 GCF_014163565.1 Pseudoalteromonas sp. SR45-5
GCTTTTATTTCAGATGTGTCATTTTCCACTAAATAATGAACATGCAGCTTGGTAACGTTTTCAGGCAAAGTATATTGAATCTCGCCATAATGCTCTGGCGCTCCACCTATAAAAACAAGCTCAAAGTTATAATGAGGTAACCCTTCAATTATTTGATGAACCCAGCTAGATACGCCACCACGTACATAAGGGTAAGTGCCTTCTAAAAGCAGTAAAATGTCTGCATTTTTATTACTCATGCCAATACTCCTGCAAATGACGTAATTCACTGCCCTTAGGTTGTTCTGGGAGTTCTTTTAAGTAGCGTTTACAGTCGTCAAACTTGTTCATACAAAAGGCAACTTCGGCTTTATAAGGCAATACATGGCGCCTTGCCATACCAAACTCAGTTGCTTTAAGTAGATACTCATGGGCTATTTCGTATTTGTCTAAGGCTAAAGATATACGCCCTAAAAATATAAAAGTTGCAGGTGTTTTTACGTGCTCAATACTTTGCAATGCAAGTGCTTCTGCTTTTTCTAAAACGTATTTACGCAGTGCGCCTTGGGCTAAGCCTAAATAGCTCAGTTCCCAATAAAGTTCGGCTAGCTGTTTTTGTAAATGACTCAATTTTGGCTGCTTAGTTGTAACTGCTATTTCTTGCTGATACAAACTGATTTTTTCGTTAAGTTTGGTTTCTTTACCATCAAGGGTTGAGTAGGCGAGCAAGCGAATATCATCTTCTAAATCTTTAAGTGCTAGCTTTAAAATAGGAATAGCTTGTGAGTCACTCATGTGACGAGCCGCCATTACAGCACTTAAACGCTTATTTGGCTCATTAGCGTGCTTCAAAATTGCTTTAAGTCCACCAATTGAATAGGTTGGATTTGCTGATATTGCTCTGGCTTCAAAAGGAAGCTCAGGTATTTTATGCTCCTCTATTTCTATCTCGTCATTCTTGAGAGGTTTACAAAGAGCAAATGTAAGCGCTACTACAACACCCATAATTCCAAGTACTGGTAATGTAAACAATAATAAAAACATGAGTAGCAAAGAGCTATAAGGAGTCGTTTTGTATTTTTTAGGTATAAAAACATAACTAACAATAGCAAAAAAGATGCTAGCGATAGCATGCAAGAATATAGCTAAAAACCAATCAGGTGTTTCCAGTACTTCTATTAGTGCAAAGTACTGACAAATACACCCTAATATAGCCGCTACAATAATTATAATCATGAAAGTGAAACCAATCTCTTTATGTCATCTGAGCTTATAGGTAGTGCAAGTTGCTGCTCAATAACAATATCAAGCTCAGCTAAAGTGCTACCAGTGCGCTCTTTACACCAAGTGTTCATTCGGGCGATAAACCCTGCTTTTTCAAGCTCATCAGCTAATGGCATCAATAGCAGTAATACCTGATTTTGATTATCGTACAAATAAATGTCTAAACCACGGCGTGCTTCACTTAAATAACTCATAAGTTGAGTGGATTTATCAGTAATATTATTAGCTTTTATTTTTAGTAGCTGCGATGGAATGTTGTATCGTTTTGCTTCTTTATTCGCACGTTTAACTTGGCGAATAAAGTATGGATACTCTTCAGACGTCATTACTGGGTTTGTTATTTCATGACGAAGTAAATCGCCTATATGCCCAGCCATAACTGCAAGTAGTGTAAGAGTGGTATTTTTAAGTGCAAAAAATTGTACTCTTTCAACTAAAATAGCGCCATAAATTGTGTTATTTACGTCGATAAGTGGAATCGCCATATGGTATTTACTTATACCTGATGATGCTTTTTCGTCTTTTACCGATACTAATTCTTTTTCTTCGATCATCGCTAATATAAGAGGATCGTTTTTAGCTATTTGACTCATCTTACCTATAGAGGCAAGTGGTGGCTCTAAAACACTGTCGTTTTCAACTTTATATAACCCCGCTCTTTCTAGCGAACCGTACTCAACAAACAAGTCGATTATTTTTTGCGCTGCGCTATCAAGTCTTCTTTCTTTTAATAGCCCGATAGAGGTTCTTACTGCTTGTAGTGATTCACGTAAACTTAACGTATGGCCAGCTAGCATTTGCTCAATTCTATCGTGAGATGAATTAATTAAATGATACTGACGAGTAAATGTTTCAAGACGATCAGTTACGTACTCAAGCTGAATACTTTGCTGCTGATTAGTACGCTCCCACACATCCCTAAATTCGCCAGTGATCATAATTACAATAATGTAGCCAATCATAGCGTTAATATTGAAGTCGCTTTGCGGTGATAAAATATTTGCTTGAAGTAAAAAAAGTTGGCCAACAAGCAAACATAAAATACTAATAAAGCCTTTTGAAAAGCCATAGCGTAAAGAAACTAAAAGTGGGCCAAGTACAGGCCACGAAAACCCTCCCTCAGTCCAAAATGGGTCCTGTGCGTTAAATAATACAGGCAGCCCTAAAGCAAGCGCGGTAAATATAAATACCTCAGCCCATATTTGTAGCTCAGGAACGTCTCTTGGTCTAAGGAAATGTGTTTTCACTCACTAACCTCTATATAAGAAATTAAATCGGCAATCACATCTTGTGCTGTTGCTGCAATGCTATCGCGGCCCCAGCCACTTTTAGCAATAGTACCCGTCCAAACTGGTGTGGTTTGTCCATTTACGGTGAGTGATAATGTAAGTGCAACAACAGGTTCGCCATCAAGCCCTGCTTTGTAGCGCCACTCTTCAATGCTGCCTGTTAGTACATAGTCAGCTTGTTGAGTGCTTAACCATTGCATAGCATTGTCTAAACGGTATTGATCATCCAGCGGTGGAAGCTCTTTGGTGTTTACGCGAGGTGCACGTATAAGAGTTGGTAATTTATTTTGTTGCCAAATACTGGCTAAAATATCTTCAGCACGCTCACCGGCAAGCGGTGTTTGAGCATGATTAACAAGCGGCATTAGTGCCACTGTTTTTGAAGGGCTAAGCTCTATATCATCAGCAACTCTGCTGGTGGTACATGCTGATAATAGTAATACCAAACACGGTATAATTAAACGAAACATACTCTCTCCTAACATTAAAAATGTACGTAATAACCTAATTGTAATTGTGTATCTGAGTTACCCACTTTATTACTACTTTGGTAACCCAGCTGTAATTTAAATAAATCATCGCCCAGTACAGACCAACCTGCGCCACTTGAAACTGATACATCTACTGTATCGTTAAGTGTTTGATAGCCAGTACTTATATCAAATAACCACGAAGGGCTTGCGCCTAAATAAGGAGGTTCTAATGAGCCAGTTGAAGCAAATGAAGTCCCTAGTGCAAAACGTCTAAATGGTTGAAGGTCAACTCTTAGCGGTCTTCTGCTTGCATCTGTATTTATTAATGCATTAACACGTTCAAAGTCTTGCCATTGCGCACTAAAATAAGCGTTCCAAATTGGGCGGTCTTTTAAAATGCTGTATTGGTAACGAGCATTATATTCTTGGCCGTTTATTAGTGAGCTGCCATCGCTTCTTCGAGAAAAAGACATCGCTGCTGCTGATAGCTGTACGTTTTGTCTACCATCAATATTGTAGTTAACATAGGCCGTGGCTTTATCTAGCTGAGCATAGCTAAGTAGCGCTTCTGATTGGCGGTTTTCAACATTATATTCAAGCTTTAAACCTACCTGTGTTCGTGAATCCCATTGATAACGAGAGTCTATGCTAAGACCTTGGCGGCTAACTAAGCTGCCTTGGTGCGAATCTATTTTTGCATCAAAATACCAACGACCAAATGTCATTTTATCTTCTATTGCAAACAGTAATCCGTTGTTATCAAGGTTTTGCTGATTACTTAAACTTAATTTCCATTGCCCATTAGCATAAGGAAAATAAACGTTTACATCGTACTGGCTACTGTTTAAACCAGCCTCTGGCGATAGGTTTATTTCAAGCGCTCTAAAATAGGATGCGCGTGCATTTCTGAGTAAACTCAATTGCGATTCATTTGCCTCGCCAGTGAGTTCTTCGTACCAACGTTGCATGGTGGCATAGGGTTGTTTTAAATAGAGTAGGGCGTTTAGCTCATCTAGTTTGCTTAGTGAACCTTCAGCTATAAGCTGTTTCGCTTTATTAAATTCGCCGTTGGTCATATAAAGTTGTAGTTTTTGCCATGGCTCTAATTTTTGTGCAGCTCGGCGTGCTAACCACCAGTTTGTTTGGGGCTCACCAATAGTGTCGGGGGCAAGTTCTTCCATTGTGTTTAATTGCATTAAATGAGGAACAGCCATCGCGCCCGCCCAGCGAAACATTAAGCCTCTGTATGCATATTTATCTTTAGGTAAGTGTTGCAGTAAATAGTGATTAAGTTCAGCAGCATTTGCATAATATCCAAGTTGTTTCATTACATCGGCTAAGTTAACCAGTGTTGTTAAGTCACTTGGCTCTGCAATGGCCAATTTACGCAAATAAAAGTAGGCACTGTTATATGACTTTTCGTGAATAGATAGGCTAGCTAAGAGCTGCGTCCACGCATAGGAAGTGTCGCTTTGAGAATAGCGCGTTAAAATGCGGCCAATCATTACAGTGTCATGCATTTGCAGCGCTAACCAACCTTGTGCAAGCACAACATCAGAGTCATATTCGCTTAATTTAGCAGCGCGGTTTAAAGTTGTATAAGCTGAATTTAAATCACTTTGGTTTTGATACCAATTAGAAAGAATTAACCAAGCAGGATAGAGAGCTTTATTATATCGTTGTTTATCAAGTTCAGCATGAATACGTGCAACTGATTTAGCATCATTTACTTGTGTGCTTAATAATGCAATTTGAATCAATTGACGGTCAGTTTGCGACTCACTTTTCCATAAATAATCAAGAAGCTCCTGAGGCCTACCTTCAAAGCGCAATTGTTGGTAGTGCAGCATGTCGCCTACGCTTAAAGGGCTTATTTGTTGTAACTGCTCTAATGCATATAGCTCATGAGCTTTGTCTTGGACTCGCATTGCCATGTCTACATTGGCACTCCAAAACTCATCGTCAGAACTTTCATGTTTGTTTTTTAGTACTTGCAGAGCTGTAGAAAAGTCATCTTCTAGCCAAAATGCGCGGGCAATCCAAAGTAAATCTTCTTCATTTTTAGGCCCTTTATATGTAGGCCACAAAGCTCTTAATGCTTTTAAATTACCAGTATCGTGAAGTACTTTTGCTTTCCAATATTGTGATAACGCACTTTTACCATTTATTTGCTCAAAGCGTTCAATATTATTTAACTCTTGCTTTGTGTTACCAATAAATTCGTTAGCTTGCATCCAATTAGCAAAGCCATTTCCTTTTAGATTTCTATTTTGGGCTTTATATTCGTATATATCATTAGCATCTTGGTATAAATATAAAGCGGTGGCATCGTTAATACTATTGGTAAGCATCGCAGGGGTTACGGCTTTGTTAGACATTAGCCATTTAAACTCTCGGAGTGCCTCTTTAGGCTTGTTTTGCCAGCGCTTTATCTTCCAATTTAATAAATGTAGCTCTTTGTCATCTGGGCTTTGTAGTAATAGCTTTGCAAGTAATTGCTCAGCCCCTTTTGCATTTCCATTTGCTAAACGCAGGTGCATTGCTTGTGTTAAGTACTCGCTGTTATTTGGATCGGTCTTTAATAAGCTTTCAATGGCTTGAGCCGCATCTTCTGTATTGCCTGCTAAGTTAGCCAAATAAAGTGTGCGTTTAATATTGGCTTGGTCGCCATAGGTTTTCCACCATGCATAAGCTTGTATCGGGTTATTTGCACCAAGTGCAGTTTCAATCGCTTTAGCTGCAATATCAGCATTTATATTTGTTTTATAAATAGCGAATGCTTTGTCAGGTTCCCCTGCGCTTAACCAGTAATCGGCTGCAAGGAGAGGCTGTTTATTTTTTTGATAGTACTGAGCAACTTTTGCATTTAACCCAACTGCTTTTGCAATAGTTAATATTTGTTCGTTCCAGTTTTTATGAGCACCAATTTTTAAAGATAACTCTTCAAAGCGGTCGTCAACTTTAGCACCGCTTGCTAGCCATAATGAGTAGAGCAGCTTTATTTCAAGTGTTGCTTTGCGCTCGCC
>NZ_JACJDN010000218.1:0-6049 GCF_014163565.1 Pseudoalteromonas sp. SR45-5
ACATTCCAAATAGGCTTATTAAGATAGATCGGTATCTATTATTTGACTATCTTTTTTAAATCGATAGAATTTCACGCATATTTACACGCTTTTTATACCGTGTGAGAAATTAATAATCTGAGGCAACGATACATCTTATGGCTAAATGGAATGGTGAGTATATTCACCCATACGCAGAACACGGGAAAAAATCAGAGCAAGTTAAAAAGATCACCGTTTCGATCCCACTAAATGTATTAAAAGTTTTAACGGATGAGCGTACGCGTCGTCAAATCAACAACCTTCGCCATGCAACAAATAGTGAATTGCTATGTGAGGCGTTTTTGCATGCATTTACTGGTCAACCTTTACCAAATGACGATGACCTACGTAAAGACAACGCAGAAAAAGTACCAGAAGAAGTTAAAAAGATAATGCAAGAAATGGGTTTAGAAGTGCCTATTTTAAACGAAGAATAAATCATTACCTTTTTAATCAAAAAACCTCAGCATTGCTGAGGTTTTTTTGTTTAAGCGTTATATATTACGCCATATAGTTTTCAGGCAAGTCAATTTGCGCAACACCCGACTCTACCGCAGCAAGTGCTACAGCTTTAGCTATACGCGGTAGTAAACGCGGATCCATTGGTTTTGGAATAATATACTGCGCACCAAACTCTAGCTTATCTACGCCTGCGGCTTTTAAAACTTCTGCAGGTACAGGCTCTTTGGCAATACTACGAATAGCCTCAACTGCAGCAATTTTCATTTCATCGTTAATCGCGCTTGCACGTACATCAAGTGCACCACGGAAAATAAACGGAAAACATAAAACATTATTTACTTGGTTAGGGTAATCAGAGCGCCCTGTTGCCATAATTAAATCATTGCGTGCGCCGTGTGCAAGTGCAGGATCGATCTCTGGATCTGGGTTTGAACATGCAAACACGACCGGCTTTTCTGCCATTAGTTTTAAATCTTCGGCAGCTAACAAGTTAGGACCCGAAACACCAACAAACACATCAGCATCTGCAATTACATCTTGCAATGTGCGTTTATCGGTATTGTTAGCAAAAAGCTGTTTATATTCGTTTAAATCATCGCGACGAGTATGAATAACACCTTTGCGGTCAAGCATATAAATGTGTTCACGCAGTGCACCACACTTAATTAACAGTTCCATACACGCAACTGCAGCAGCGCCTGCACCTAAACATACAATTATTGCATCTTCAATTGATTTACCTTGTACTTCTAGCGCATTTAACATGCCGGCAGCCGTAACAATGGCGGTGCCGTGTTGGTCGTCATGAAAAACAGGAATGCTACAACGCTCTATTAATGCTTTTTCAATTTCAAAACACTCTGGTGCTTTAATATCTTCAAGGTTAATACCACCGAATGTGTCAGCAATATTGGCCACCGTGTTAATAAAGTCTTCTGTTGTTTTGTGCTTTACTTCAATATCAATAGAATCAAGCCCTGCAAAACGTTTAAACAATAACGCCTTGCCTTCCATTACGGGTTTAGACGCTAAAGGACCTAAATTACCCAAGCCCAAAATTGCAGTACCATTAGTGATAACCGCAACCATGTTACCTTTACCGGTATATTTATATGCATTTGCAGGATCTGCGGCAATTTCACGTACAGGCTCAGCGACACCTGGGCTATAAGCTAGGGCTAAGTCTTGAACTGTTTCAGCTGGTTTTGTTAGCTCAATGCTAATTTTACCAGGTACGGGATGTGAGTGATAATGTAGTGCTTGTTCACGAAAGTCAGACATAACGCGATGGTATCCTGCAATTTAAGTTAAAGTGAGAGGTGGAGTCTTGGGGTACGATACCCTTATTGTTTTTAAATTCCAAGCAATATCAGGTCTATCCTGTTATATGCTATATCCTTTAATTTTAAGAGGTTTTTCAGTAACTTTGCAGGATTATATAAACATTTGATAAATAAAAATTCATCAAAAAAGTAAGTTTTGAGGTGCGTTTATGTCTATTACAATATTAAAAAAATGTATGTTTAACGGATCATCATAAACTTAAAATAACAGCCTACTACACTACTTTAAAAACAGATAAGCCCACGTTAGCTACTTTTATCAACCTAGTTAAAATTTGTACTATTTAAAATATAGAGAATATCTATCGATTTGTCTGTAAAGGTTTATGCATACTCAGAATAAGAATAGGAAATAGTTATGCAAGGTGTGATGTAGCTCGAGCAAGCTAAATAAGATAAGAAGTGGTAAATTTTAGACACAAAAAAAGCACCCTAAGGTGCTTTTTTTAACTAAACAGCAATAATTACTTCTTGCTGCTAAGTGCACCGAAGCGCTTGTTGAAGCGATCAACACGGCCGCCAGTGTCTAAAATCTTTTGCTTACCAGTGTAAAACGGGTGACACGCAGAACATACGTCTAAGTGAATGTCTTTACAAAGAGTTGAGCTAGTTTCGAATTTGTTTCCGCATGAACATGTTGCAGAAATTACTTCGTACTTAGGGTGAATACCTTCTTTCATAGGAACCTCTAGTTAAGGCCGCATCGCTCTCCAAACCCGAAGTCTGGCACCATACGTCGTTAAAACAAATTTGTTGGTGGCGGATTTTATCCAACAACCTTCCCCTGCACAAGTATTTATTTATCTTTTCGCTAAAAAAGTGAACAATCTCTTTCTCAAGTACTATTGCTAGTAGGTTTTTAGCGGTATTTTTAGTACATTACAGCATTAATTTTACGGGTTGAGTTGTTATGAGTTTTGTTGAAGTTGCTATTAAAGTCCCGCTTCCACGCACCTTTGATTATAAAATAGAAGAGCAGCTCAGTGGCTTATCAACCCCAATACTTCCGGGCATGCGGGTTTTAGTGCCTTTTGGTAATCAAAAAAAAGTGGCTGTTGTTCTGGGCATTAAAAACAGTACCGACGTCCCTTTAAATAAAATTAAGAATATTATAGAGGTAATAGACGACACCCCTATTTTAAGTGCCCAACATTTAGAACTCCTTAGCTTTACTGCCCGCTATTATTGCTATCCCTTAGGCGAAACTATTCATATAGCGCTACCGAGTGTACTTCGCCAAGGTGAATCGCCAGATAAAACCAGTATTAATATGGTTGCCCTGACAGAAAAAGGTGCAAAAGTACCGTCATTAAAAGCTAAAACACAGCTCAATTTATTAAAGCAGTTATCGCAATCGGGGAAATCATCGTTAACCGAATTAAAAGCTCTTGGCTTTAGTAAAAAAACAATCGATAGCCTAATAGATAAAGAACTCATAACACAAACTATTGAGCACGATAACCAATGGCAAAGAGTTGCTCCAACTGTCGGTAGTAAACCAGTACTTAATAAAGAACAAGCGGTTGCCTGTACGGCAATAAATCAAAGTAATGGATTTAGCAGCTTTTTATTAGAGGGCGTAACTGGCAGTGGTAAAACAGAAGTGTATTTACAGTGCCTAGAAGAAGTATTAAAACGTGGCGAGCAAGCATTAGTATTAGTGCCAGAAATAGGCTTAACGCCACAAACTGTAAACCGTTTTCGTCGCCGCTTTCCTGATACACCCATTATGCTTTGGCATTCAGCCCTTACCGACAACGAGCGATTGCAAACATGGCGTTTTTGCGAAAAAGGCAGTTGTGCAATAGTTATAGGCACACGTTCGAGTATTTTTCTGCCATTTTTAAAACTCGGTATGATAGTTGTCGATGAAGAGCACGATTCATCATTTAAGCAACAAGATACCCTTCGTTACCATGCTCGTGATTTGGCCGCATACAGAGCTTTTCAGCATAAAATACCACTTATATTAGGCAGTGCTACACCCGCACTTGAAACACTTCACAAAGCAATTAATAACAAATATCAGCTACTAAGTTTAACCGAGCGCGCGCAAACTGCGACAGATAACCAATTTAAGTTACTCGATATGAAAGGCCAACCCGACCAAGCAGGTATTGCACATGCAAGCCTTGCAACTATGCGCCAACACTTAAATCGCGGTAAACAGGTTATGGTTTTTTTAAATCGCCGAGGTTTTTCACCCACTCTTATTTGCCATGAATGTGGCTGGCTAAGTGAATGTAAACGCTGCAGTACCAGCGCCACATTTCATAAAGCGATTGGGCAAATGATTTGTCATCACTGTGGCGATCAATACCCTGTTCCTCACCAATGTCCTGATTGTGGAAGTACGCAAATATTTCCAAATGGCAAAGGTACAGAGCAAATTGAAGAGTTTTTATCGACCGAGTTTCCAGATACACCCGTTACTCGCATAGACCGCGATTCAACTCGCCGTAAAGGCAGCCTTGAAAAAGCACTAGATGAAATAAACCTAGGCGGTGCACGCATTTTAGTTGGCACACAAATGCTTGCCAAAGGCCATCACTTTGCAGATGTAAGCCTTGTTATAATTTTAGACGTAGATAGCGGTTTATACTCATGCGACTTTAGGGCGACAGAGCATTTAGCACAGTTAGTTACTCAGGTCGCGGGGCGAGCTGGGCGTTCAGGGGAACCTGGCCAAGTATTATTACAAACACACTTTCCAGAACACCCGCTTTTACAAGACTTAGTTAATAATGGTTACCAAGACTTTGCTCGCTTTGCACTGAGTGAACGCGATGTTGCAGACTTACCACCCATTACAAATATGGCTATTGTCCGTGCACAAGGACACAGCATTAAGCTAGTCGTCGATTTTTTGACGGATTTGGTTCCTGTGAATGGGGTATCTGGTATACAATTGCTCGGCCCGATCCCTGCTCCACTTGAAAAAGTCGCAGGTATGTATCGTTTTCAATTACATATTCAAGCGCAAGATCGCCGCATATTACATCAGTACCTTGCGCAAATGGTTGATTATTTAAGTTCAAGTAAACTTGCACAAAAAGTACGCTGGAGCTTAGACGTAGACCCTATAGACATGATTTAGGTTAAGGCCAAAATAACACCATGGCACAGCACGATTATATTAACAAAAAGCCTGCAGGCAGAAACAGTAAAAAAAACGCACCCGCTAAAAAACCATTTCCTATTCTTTTAGCTGTCATAGCCATCTTACTCGTCGGTGGTTTTGCTTATACATTATGGTTTATTAAAAGTAATGCAGATCCAAAACTTGTCGAAAAACAAGCAAACCCCACTGCGCCCGCAAAAGTAGAAGTGGTTATTCCACGCACACCAGAGTTTATTAAAGAAATTAGAAACCACGAGATTCAAGTTGAAGTGAAAGAACTTGAGCAAAAAGGCCCTTACGTTATGCAGTGTGGTTCGTTTAAAACCCACGCACAAGCGGAATCACTAAAAGCAAAAATAGCATTTGCAGGCCTCATTTCTGAAATAAAACAGGCTGAAGGCAGCAATGGTACTTGGTATAAAGTGCGCTTAGGCCCATATAAAACCAAACGCCAAGCCGAAAGTGATAAAAACAAACTTAAACGTGTAAAAATAGTCGGCTGCGGAATTTGGGGCTGGACTTGAAAATAAACCATTCACCCATATAACCTCTTCATAATCGTTTTTTACGAGTTGCCTCTGCAGCTCGATGATGAGGAATAACATGACTACTATCGTAAGTGTACGCCGTGGCGACAAGGTTGTAATTGGCGGCGATGGCCAAGTGTCTCTTGGTAATACCGTAATGAAGGGCAACGCCCGTAAAGTTCGACGTCTTTATAATGGCAAAGTAATCGCTGGTTTTGCCGGCGGTACTGCTGATGCCTTCACTCTTTTCGAACGCTTTGAAAGCAAATTAGAAATGCACCAAGGAAACCTAACTAAAGCCGCAGTAGAAATGGCTAAAGATTGGCGCAGCGACCGTGCACTTCGAAAACTCGAAGCGCTGCTCGCTGTAGCAGACGAAACAGCCTCTTTAATTATTACCGGTAATGGCGATGTGGTTCAACCTGAAAACGACCTAATTGCAATTGGCAGTGGTGGTAACTTTGCACAATCAGCTGCAACCGCCCTTTTAGAAAATACAGATTTAAGCGCTCGTGAAATAGTAGAGAAAAGCTTAACTATTGCAGGCAACATCTGCGTATTTACTAATAACTTCC
>NZ_JACJDN010000219.1:0-6041 GCF_014163565.1 Pseudoalteromonas sp. SR45-5
AGCAGCTTTTTAGCTGCTTTTTTTGTGGCTGAATTATTGTTTACAGTTGAGACTGTAAGTAGTTTTTAATACCCGTATTTTTAATAAGTAATTGTTGGGTTTCTAACCAATCAATTTGCTCTTCTTGTTCATTTAAAATGTGATCAAGGGCTTCGCGGGTAATGTAATCTTTTTTACTTTCAGCCAGTTTAACGGCGCTTCGTAACTCGTCAATAGTATCGAGTTCAAAACTCATGTTAGCAGCAATCATTTCTTCGCTGTTTTCACCAATACGTAATCGGCCTAGGTCTTGAAGATTTGGTAAGCCTTCTAAAAACAAAATACGTTCAATTAAACGATCAGCGTTTTTCATTTTTTGAATTGATACTTTGTAGTCTGCTTTATCAAGCTGTGTAAAGCCAAAATCTTTAAACATACGTGCATGTAAAAAGTATTGGTTAATACCAACAAGCTCATTAGCGAGTACTTTATTAAGCGCTGCAATAACGTCTTTATCGCCTTTCATAATATGCTCCTACTAAGCCATTTGTGCTTGATGATAATTTTCAGAACCAATTTTATCAATTAGACCAAGTTGTTGCTCTAACCAGTAAACATGATCTTCTTCGGTATCAAATAACAGCTTTTCTAAAATGCTACGAGATTGATAATCTTGTTGTTCTTCACATATTGCGATTACGTCTTTAACACACGCAACTACTTCAAGCTCTAGTGTTAAATCGTTTTGCATCATGCTTTTTACATCGTTACCGATAAGTAAATCACGGCGCTTAGTCATATTTGGTACACCTTCTAAAAACAAGATGCGCTTAATAAGCCAGTCTGCGTGATCTTTTTCTTCTTCCATTTCGTGGTTAAGGCGCTCGTATAGTTTGTTTAAACCCCAGTCGTCATACATGCGCGAGTGTATAAAATACTGATCGATTGCTGCTAATTCGTTAGCTAACAATGTATTAAACGCATCGATTACTTTTTGATTACCTTTCATGATAAATCGCCTCAACTATTTCAATTGTATGCAGTGTAGTACATATAGCCTATATTGCAAGTTTTCTCTATAAAAATCATTGCGTTACTATTAGTTTTGATTCTTATTTAAGTTTGCGTTACTGCTTGGTTTATGGACAGTTTTTTATTTGTATTAGTATCTGAGAATGATTACTAGAGGTATTTATAAACAATAAGTAGAGATACTGCTTTTCATATTATCTTTTTAAATAAATAGGCATGCTGATGCCTATTTATTGAGTCTATTGCTAATTAAAACTGGTATTTAGCACCCAGCGTTGCGGTTGTGCCTAATCCTTTAATGTTATAGCCGCCGTAAGTGTAAGATTGTGCGCGGGCTGGGTAGTAATCACTATTGAAAAGGTTTTCTATTCCAAAATAGCCACTCCACTTGGCGTTAACATTGTATTGGCCACTTAAGTTAAATGTGTTGTAGCTACTAACAGGGCCCTGATCGCCAGAGTATTGGCCTTGTGCGTTTTTATCAAAGCGCTTTCTGTCGCCTACGTATAAAAAGCTCATTGCAAGTGATAGTTTGTCATTTGTTTGCCATGTTACATTAGCTGTTGCTTTAGGTGGGCTAATTTGGCTTGCGCCTAGGTAGTCATCAGCTTCGGTGTTTTTACCTTCAACATAGCTGTAAGTAGCACTTAATTTAAGGTCTTGGGTAATAGTGTAGTTAACTAGTCCTTCGTAACCCCATATTTCTTGTGGTGCACGCACGGGTTCGTAAACACCCGTTACTTCATTATATTCACTACTTGTACCAAGCTCTGAGGTACTTCTGTAAAGTGCAAATTCAAAACGCACGTTTTCAAACTGTGAGGTAAAACCAACTTCGTAATTATCGATTATTGAAGCTTGGGTTTGAATAAGCGCAATATCTTCAACGGTCGCAGAGCGAAGTAGGCGACCAATATCAGAAATGTCAGAGCCTTGTGAGTAACTAAAAAACGGACTAAACGCCTCTGTTAAATTGTATTTTATACCAGCGTTATAGGTTGTCGCGTCGTAATTAATACTGTCGCCACGCACACTCAATGGCACTGAGCATTGAGATACGGTTTTGCAAAGTTTTAGCGTTTGGTAGTCACTTACACTCAAATCAATGCTTTCGTTTCTTACACCCGCTTTTACAATAATATCGTCGTTTATTACCCATTTGGTTTGTAAAAAGCCAGCCACACTTTTCATGTCCATTTCTGGCACCCACACACGGCCATCTACTAAAGGTTGCGATGTTTTATCATTTAAGGCATCAATACCGTAGATTAGAGTGGCTGTTAGGTTTTCAAAATCAAACTGGCTATTAAATGTAGCTCTTGCACCTTGCTTGTCTGATTTAATAACCGATTGACCACCGCTATAACCTTCATCAAGATTGGCTAAAGCGGTTGAGAAAAAGAATACGTTTTCTATATTTTGTTTATACAGATCGAGGGTCATTTGTGTGTTTTCAAACAACGCGTAATCAACATATTTTAGGGTTATATTTTCGTTGCCTTCTGGGCCTTGCGGTTTACCTTGTTTTTGAAGCGCTAATGGGACGTGTATAGCGTATGTTTTTTCCCCTATATTGCCATCGCCAGTAACATCGCCTAAATCAGTTTTTTGCTGTGAGCTGTAAAAGTTATAGCTGAACTGCAGTTGCTTTTCGTCGTCAAAATCATAAGTTAGTTTGGTAAAATAGTTTTGAGTTTCAGAGTCTGATAAACCATATTGCAAGCCTAAAATATCGCCCTGTGCATCGCGTTGTACGCCGTTTTCTTCATAGCTTGCCGTTAACAGGTAGCTTAGTTGGTCGAGCTTACCGTTTACTGCGGCTGATACTCTACCGCCACCACTTTCTGCTAATTTAACAGCGCTAAAGCGGCTTGAAATACTTATTTCGCCTTCCGGTTTACCATCACTACGCGCTTGTTTTGTTATGTAGTTAATAATGCCACCTGAGGCACCATTACCATAAATAGACGTTGCGCCTTTTATGACTTCAATGCGCGCTATTGCGCTGGCGTCTAACGTTTTTACGCCTAAAGAACCATTACGAAGAGGGGTTGATTGCGGTACGCCATCAATCATTATTAATGGCGCACGGCCGCGTAGTGTTTGTCCTGAATTACTTGAACTGCCTGTATCTGGGGCAAGCCCTGGAACCATTTGCGCGAGTAAGCTCCCCAATTCTGAGCTTACTTTTAAATGCTGTTGTATTTGTTGCTGATTAATAACGGTAATAGATGCAGGTACTTCGTCAATGCTTTCTGATATGCGGCTGCCTGAAACAATGACATGCTCAAATTGATCAGAATTGTATTCATTTTTATTATTTTCATTTGCTAACGTGTTAGTACTTATTGCAACAGCAATAAGGCAAAGCGAAGTTTTTAACATGGGGTGTCTTAGTTGATAATAATTTACGTAATGGTAATTATTATCAACTAATGACACAAGTGTTAATGAGATTTATTTCTATTTATGGCGTTTTAACCAAAAATATACACCGCTTACAATAAAAAATGCGAGTGAAAGGGCTATTAATAACCATAAAAACTGCACGATAGGACCTGCAAAATCACCAATGTGAAACTTATATTTGAAGTTCCATGCTTGTGTTGTGAAGTTTGTTTTACTGGCGTCAAATGAGTTTAATACTTTACCCGTAAATGGGTTAGTCCAAACCCAGCTGTAAGCGTGACTTTCGCCAGGGTTTTGCATTCTCAGTGCAATTGCTTCGTCATCCTTTTTAGGTAAGTAAATTCTATATAATTTACCGTCTGGAAATACGTTCTCTGCATTTTTAATTGCTTCATTGTAGTTTAAAGTAGCTTGAGAAGGGGTTATTACTTTTGGTGCTTTAGGTCTTTGTTCTACCTTGTTTAAGGTCACAAATTCTAATACCGATTGAGTTTGTGTTTTCCAGTTAAATGCCATACCAGTAAAGGCAATCAGCATAAGCGGTATAAAAAAGTAAACACCAAGCACTGTATGTAATTGATACATGAGCACTCTAAATTTGGCTTTTGGTTTTATAGCTAAACGTTTAACTCTGTTTTTGGGCTTTACCCATAAATAAAAGCCCAGTAATACATTTATTAAAAGTAACAATGCACATACCGACATCCAATTTCGAAAGGTTTTTTCACCTTTACTGTTTTCAAACAACAGCCAACGATGTAATCCCATAGCAAACCCATAAATCGTATCGGTTGATTCATAGATGTTTAGTACACTCCCTGAGTAGGGGTTAACACTGGCGTAGTGTTTATTGGCTAACCGAAATTGCCATGCTGCGTTTGGCGCTTGTTCGGGCATAAAAAAGGTGATTTTTTGCTTAGTTTGAGCTTGTACATTTTGTATAAGTTCATCGTAATGCATTAAGTTTTTTTGGGGTGTTACTTGCCATTTCTCAGGCTCTATTAGGTGCTGTATATCTTTTGCATAAATCATAACAGCACCGGTTAGGCTCACTATTAATAAAAATAGTCCGCTAATTAGGGCAAGGCCTAAATGAATTCTACGTAACCAAAGTTTCAAAAACGGTATCTCATTATGAGTTAATGACAATATTGTAAATGATAATACGAGCTGTTTTCAATTAAATAAGTTGTGTATTTGGTTTAGCTTACTATTAAGAACATTAAATTAGGTTTTTATTTGTAATAGATTGGGTTTCTATTATGCAATTTTCGATTTTAAAATTGTCGTGCAAAAAACTTTTAACTGCGGCTAAATCAATTACCTGCTGAGTGCTAATAATAAGCTCGCAATAATTTTCTTTATCGTCTAGTTGCCAAAGCTTAATGCTAACTACCGATTCGATATTAAATTCATTACTAATAGCACGTGATATTGCATCTGTATCAATATTGCTAGGCGCTGCTTGCATTAAAATTTTGCAGCTTTGCTTTAATAGTAAAATGCCATGATAAATTACATAAAGAGAAATAAGCACAGTGGCAATTAAGTCAACGATATACCACTGGTATAAAATAATTAAGGTGCCCGCAATAATAACAACAATAGATGCCATTGCATCTGATACGTTATGAATAAAGGCCGCTTTTATATTTATACTGTGATTTGCGCCAGCTCGGTAGGTTAAATATGCGGTTGCTAAATCAATAATCAATGCTATTGCTGCCACCCACACAACTATCCAACCATTAATTGGTTGAGGGTTTAAATAGCTCGAAATGGCTTCAAAAATTAAATACACACCAATTAATATCAATGTACCGCTATTAAAAAGTGTGGCAAGTATTTCAGCGCGTTTATAGCCAAAATGATGAGTGGTGTCAGCAGGTTTATTACCAATTTTACGTGCAACGAGCGCGATAAATATAGCGGCAGCATCACTTAAATTATGAAGTGCGTCGGCTATAAGTGACAAACTGCCCGAAAATACCCCGCCAATAACTTGGGCTACGGTTAGCAATACATTAATAACCACAGCGACGGTTAGCTGTTTATCGCTCTGGTTTTCGTCTACATGACTATGTGAGTGATCGTGCGCCATAATGACCTCAAATGTATTAATTGAATATTGCTTATATCATGGCTGGTATAAAACCGCTACAGATGTGTTAGCGTCAATAAATCTAATTATAAGTTAGTAATAAAGGCGTATATTTTAAAAAGTGTAATTTAATATTGTAACGCTAAACACCCATTTTTTAAGGAGTTTACCGCTCAAAACTTGCGTCTTTATATATTTAGTGCATTAATGTAAGTAATATTAAATGATTATAAGTTGCTGGATATTAAGCATGCATAAAGGTTTAAACTTTGGTGAATTAACAGGTAAAGGACAGTCTGTTCGAAGTAAGTTAATTATAACCTTTATAATTATAGCCTTAGGGCCACTATGTATACTTACTTGGTTTAGCCTTGGACATGTAAATAGCACGCTTAAGCAAAATGCAGACGCTGAACTAAACGAGCTTAATAATATAGGTAAGCAATTTGCTGATATTTGGTTTGCAGAGCATGTTAAGGATCTATATTTGCTTAGGGCGCAGTTTGATATTAGCCCGACT
>NZ_JACJDN010000021.1:0-15784 GCF_014163565.1 Pseudoalteromonas sp. SR45-5
TTCATTGTTATTCTCCGTGTTATATTTTTAATATCCTGTTGTAGCAGGTGATTTACCTTATTGATTTTGTAATTAATTTAATGACCCTTGTGCCAAGGTTTACCTAGCCACATGGGTTCGTACATTTTTAATTTTTGTTTATTTTTACTGAGCATAATCAGTACTATAAGCGTTGCACCATAAGGCAACATGGCCAGTAAGTTAGACTCCACAGCCCACCCAAAAGCCTGTGCCACTAAATGCATAATGCTGGCAAAGCCAAATAAATAAGCGCCAAGCATTACGCGCTCAATACGCCAGCTTGCAAACACCACTAAAGCAAGAGCTATCCAACCTCGCCCTGCCGTCATGTTTTGAGTCCAAAGTGGTGTATAAGCCAACGACAAGTATGCGCCCGCAATGCCAGCCAGTGCGCCGCCAAACATAACGGCTAAATAACGTGTACGCATTACAGGTAATCCTAAGTTGTTGCCCACACTTGGGTTTTCGCCAATAGCTCGTACTGCAAGCCCTGCTCTGTGGTATTTAAAAAACAAATACGCACCAAGCACTAAACCCCAACTTAAATACACAATGGCGTCTTGCGAAAATAGCGCTTTGCCTAAAACCGGAATATGCTCAAACCCTGCAATTGCTAAAGTAGGTAACGCGTTAATGGTTTTTCCCTCATAGTCGGCCCCTAAAAATGCCGAAAGGCCTGTACCAAAAATAGTCAGCGCTAAACCTGCCGCTACTTGGCTAGCATTTAAATTAAGTGCTACAAAAGCAAAAATAAGTGAGGCCATAACCCCGACCAAAGCTGCTACAGTAAAACCAATAAATAGGTTGTCGCATTGGTACATAGTTATAAACCCTGCCACCGCGCCTAAGAGCATCATGCCTTCTTGCCCTAAATTTAAGGTGCCGCTTTTTTCGCATACCATTTCACCCAGCGCCACCAGCAATAAGGGGGTGCCTGTACGAATAGTGGCGTATAAAATATTAGTAATTACATCTAATTCCATGATTTAAGACTCCTGTGCAATATGTATTGGCTGCGCTTTTTGTTGTTTAAATGGCAGCGAAAATCTAAGGCGATAAGTAATAAGCACATCGCACGAGAGTAAATAAAACAGCATTAACCCCTGAAAAATACCGGTTATAGCGTTAGGTAATCCCATGTTAATTTGCGCAAGTTCACCTCCCATATAAATAAGCCCCATTAATAAACCCGCAAACGTAATTCCTACTGGGTGCAACCGCCCTAAAAAAGCAACAATAATGGCGGCATAGCCATAACCGGGTGATATTTGCGGAACCAGCTGCCCAATAGGCCCAGCTACTTCGCCCGCTCCAGCAAGCCCCGCCAAGCCCCCGCTAATAACTAGCACTCCGGCAATTAATAATGCTCGCTTGTAACCCGCCATTTTGGCCGCGGATGCATCAAGCCCAAGTACTTGTATTTGAAAGCCTATAAAGGTTTTACTAATAAAAACCCATGTGGCGCATAGCGCTAATAACGCAAACGCCAGGCCTAAGTGCAATCGAGTACCGTCGAATAAAACAGGCAATAACGTGCTATCGCCAAACAATGCACTTTCAGGAAAGTTATAACCGTGAGGATCTTTGAGTGGCCCATGAACAGCCCACAGCAATACATTTACTGCTATGTAGTTGAGCATTATGGTGACTAAAATTTCATTGGTGTTTAAACGCAGCTTCATAAAAGCAGCAAGCCCCGCCCACAACATGCCACCAGCAATACCAGCGAATAATGTAAGTGGCATTGCAAAAGCACTTGTTGAGTCAACAAAGTTAACGGCTACAGCACTTGCACATACACCACCAATAAGCAGTTGCCCTTCTGCGCCTATATTCCAAACCGATGCTCTATAACAAAGCGCTAAGCCATAGGCGCATAGCAAAATAGGAATGGTCATTACAAGTAGCTCTGTTACACCATACCAATCGGCAACAGGTGCTATAAGCAATGTATACAGGGCATTTAGAGGATCATGCCCTAATAAGGCAAACACCACGTAACCGGTTATTAATGTGAGTAAAATAGCTAAAACAGGAGAGAGATAGCTCCACGCTGGTGAGCGTTCAACACGTGGTTCTAACTTAATCATACGAGTGCCCCTTGTGGTGTGTGTACTTTAGGCTGGTTATTAAAAACATCGCTAAAGTCGCCAGCCATCCACTGCCCTAACTGCACAAGCGGTACGGTATCGGTATTTAAAATAGGAGACAGTTTGCCATCACAAATTGCGCCAATGCGGTCGCAAATTTTATAAAGTTCGTCTAAATCTTCTGAAATAACGAGTACCGCACACCCTTCGTCGCGAAGCTTTAAAATAGCTTCATGTATCGCCACCTGTGCACCTATATCTACACCCCAAGTAGGGTGCGACATAACGAGTAGTTTTGGACTTTGCTCTACCTCGCGACCAATAATAAATTTTTGTAAATTACCACCTGAAAGGCTAGCTGCATGAGTGCAAAAACTTGGCGTTTTAACCTTGTATTTTGTAATGATTTTATTAGCAAGCTCAGTAATTTTTTGTTTTACTAAAAAGCCATTTTTAACTAGTCCACTATCAAAACTAGTAAGCAATGCATTTTGTGCCAAATCCATAGTGGGCACGGCTCCTCGCCCAAGCCTATCCTCTGGCACACATGCAAGCCCAAGGCGGCGCCTTTTTAGCGGGCACAGTGCATCAACTACGGTATTTTTAAATTTAATGGCGCTACTACTAGCTTGAATTTGCTCCCCCGAAAGCACTTTTAATAACTCTTCTTGTCCGTTGCCTGCAACACCCGCAATCCCCACTATTTCGCCTTGCTGTACTGCAAAGTTAATGTTTTTAAGGGGTGTTTCAAATAATGCTTGTGCGGCGGTGGTTAGATTATTAACGGTTAAAAAATCCGCAGTACCCAAAGCTCTGCGAGTTTGGTTACTAATTGGCGTGTTGTCGCCTACCATCAGCCTAGCAATTGACTCACTAGTTTCGTTTTTAGGAATACAATGCCCGCTTACTTTCCCGCCTCTCAAAATGGTCGCACTGTCACATAGCTCAATCACTTCGTGCAGTTTATGGCTGATAAACAGCACAGAGCAGCCTTCTTTTTTAAGTGACTTTAGGGTTTTAAATAATGCATCGACTTCTTGTGGAGTCAGTACTGAAGTGGGTTCGTCTAAAATAAGTAACTGAATATCTAATAATAAGCATCTAACAATTTCTACTCGTTGGCGCTCTCCAGTTGAAAGTGTTGATACCAGTCTATGGGGGTCTAATGGCATACCATAACGTGTTGATGTTTTTGTAATTCGACCCGCAAGCGTGCTGCTATGCCCTGCTAAATCACCTAACGCTAGTTCAATATTTTGGGCGACCGTAAGTGTTTCAAATAACGAAAAATGCTGAAACACCATTCCAATGCCTAAATCACGCGCATCAGCAGGCTCTTTTATATTCATTATACGGCCGTTGAAAAACATGTCCCCTTGGTCAGGTTTAACCACACCATAAAGCATTTTCATTAATGTGCTTTTACCTGCACCGTTTTCACCTAATAAGGCATGCACTTCACCATGCTTAATTTTTAAGGTTACGCCATTATTGGCTATACATCCGGGATACTGCTTTGTCATTCCCTGCATAGTAAGGCGGTATTTATTATTCATTATTAGGGCCTATTTGTACTTAATGAGCAATTTAGCATACTCAAAACATCAACTGACCAACCGGTCAACAATGGCATGGTAACTGCAATATACTTACCAAGATGAAAAAGTATTTTTCTTACCCGTGCGCAAACAACAAGAAAAAACATACGCCAAGCCTTTATGTATCAGGGCTTTATAAAAATTAAGGGGGTCTGTGTGATTCAATTTTTATTAAATAACACGCCAATTGAAGTACAAGAATGTTCGCCAAGTCTCACCATTTTGGACTGGCTACGCACCAAAAAAGGGAAAGTGGGCACCAAAGAAGGGTGTGCAACTGGCGACTGTGGTGCGTGCACAATTTTAGTGGGTGAAGAGCGTATAAATGCAAACGGGCAAACTAGTTGGCAATACAAAACAATGAACAGCTGTTTATTGTTATTAGGTAATGCGCATGCAAAACATATAGTAACGGTAGAGGCTGTGACTACTGGCTTATACCCAAACTTAACCGATTTACATCCCGTACAACGTGCACTGGTAGAGTGCCATGGTTCGCAATGTGGTTTTTGCACGCCCGGTATAATAATGAGTTTGTTGGCTCTTTATATTAATGAGCCAACGTACCCTGGTAAAAAAGCGGTTATTCATGCACTTGGTGGTAACTTATGCCGTTGTACAGGTTATAGCCCTATATTACTTGCAGCCGAAAAAGCCTATAGCTATGAGCGTAAAGCTGAACCGTACTCAGCAATGGCCGCTCAATTTAAAGCATCACTTAATACGCAATATGATGACGATATTCCATTTTTAAAAAATGGTCCTCGTAAATTTTACTTACCACAAACTGCCCAGCAACTTGTTGAGCTAAAAGCGCTTTATCCTTATGCACATTTAGTTGCTGGTGGCACCGACTTTGCCATTGAGCTTAGCCAAAACATGCTCTTACCAGATGTAATTATCTCCCTTAGCCAAGTAAAGGAGTTTTGCACCTTGGCAGATAATAACGGTGAGTTACACATTGGTGCAGCACTACCTTATAGCCAATTTGTTGAAGTATTTTATAACCATTACCCAGAGTCAAAAGAGCTATTTGAACGCTTAGGATCAAGCCAAGTACGTAACAGCGGCACGCTTGGTGGCAGCATAGGGAATGCCTCTCCTATTGGCGATCCCGCTCCCCTTTTAATCGCTCTTAATGCATCAATGGATTTATTAAGCAGCGCTGGTACGCGCACTATTAAAGTTGCCGACTACTTTATTGATTACAAAAAAACAGCTCTTAAAAGCGATGAAGTAATTAGTAAGTTCACCATTCCAAAGCGCCCAGAGTCGCTAAAACTGGCATGTCATAAAATATCAAAACGCTTTGAAGACGATATATCTACCGTTTGTTTGGTGCTTGCTATAGAGCATTCAAAAAACATGATTACTCAAGCCCGCTGCGCTATGGGCGGTATGGCTGCTATTCCTAAGCGCGCACATCATATTGAGCAAAAGCTGATATCTCAATCATTACAAGTAAGTAGTTTTATAGACGCAGCAACGGCTATTAACGATGACTTTACGCCCATGAGCGATGTAAGAAGCAGTGCGCATTACCGCACCACGGTAAGCAAAAACTTATTACAACGCATTGGTATTGAGTTTTGTGAGCCACAAGCACGCAACAATAACAACATTGCCATTACGAGGATCTCACATGCGTCACTTTGAAATGGATAAACTAAAAGCGCAAGGTGGTAGCGTTGGAGAATCTAAATATCACGAAAGCGCTATTAAACAAGTTTGTGGCAGTGCAAATTTTGCCGACGATAACCCTGAGCCTTACGGTTGCCTGCATGCCTACCCAGTGCTCGCCCCTGTTACAAGCGGCTTTATTAAATCAATAGATACCAGTCTCGCACTGGCAGTTGAAGGCGTTAAACGTATTTTATCGGCCGAAGATGTTCCGGGTAAATTAGATATTGGCCCGGTATTTCCTGGTGATGTACTGCTGACCAGCCATGAAATTCAATACCACGGGCAACCTGTATTAATTGTCGTTGCCGACACCTATGAAATAGCGCGCCGCGCGGCACGTTTAGTGGTTATAGAGTGCGAGCAAACTACTCCAATACTTGATATTAAAAAAGCCATTAGCAAAGAGCATTGGGTAAGGCCGCCCCATTCACTTAACCGTGGTAACAGCGAAAACGCCATTAATAACGCAACCCACCAGCTTAAAGGCGAAATAAACATAGGCGGGCAAGAACACTTTTATTTAGAAGGCCAAATAGCGCTGGCGCAACCTGATAACGACGGGGGCATTCATGTTCAGTGCTCTACGCAACACCCTACTGAGGTGCAGCACTTAGTCGCTAAAATTTTAAAAAAGCCATTTAGCTTTGTAAACGTAGAAACCCGCCGTATGGGCGGTGCTTTTGGCGGCAAAGAAACCCAAGGCGCACCATGGGCATGCCTTGCAGCTCTTGCGGTTTACCACCTTGGCTGCGCAGTAAAAATGCGCCTAGCCCGCAGCGACGATTTTAAATTAACCGGTAAGCGCCACCCTTTTTATAATCACTATCATGTTGGTTTTGACGAAAATGGTTTAATAGAAGGTGCCGACATTACCGTAAACGGATTTTGTGGCTACTCCCCCGACTTATCGGATGCAATTGTAGACCGCGCCATGTTTCATGCCGATAACGCCTACTACTACCCAGCCGCCACAATTAAGGGTAATCGCTGTAAAGTAAATACCGTAAGCCATACCGCATTTAGAGGATTTGGTGGCCCGCAAGGAATGATTATGGGCGAGCTAATAATGGACGATATAGCCGCCAAATTAGGTAAAGATCCGCTTGAGATCCGAAAACTTAATTTATACAAAAAAGGCCGCGATACCACGCCGTACCATCAAACCGTAGAGCAACATATTTTAATAGATATGATTGCTCAGCTTGAGGAGTCGGGTGACTACTGGGCACGTAAAGAGGCTATTAAAGCATTTAACGTATCGTCACCTATTATAAAAAAAGGCCTTGCGATGACGCCGGTTAAATACGGTATATCGTTTACTGTACAACACTTAAACCAAGCCGGTGCATTAGTGCATGTATATAGCGATGGCTCTATACATTTAAACCACGGCGGCACCGAAATGGGCCAAGGGCTGAATACCAAAATTGCGCAAATTGTAGCCCATGGCTTTGGGGTCGATTTTAACGCGGTAAGTATTAGTGCTACGCGTACCGACAAGGTGCCAAACACTTCACCAACAGCGGCCTCAAGTGGTACCGACTTAAACGGCATGGCGGCGCTAAAAGCAGTAAACACAATAAAAGAGCACTTAATTGATTTTATTACCGAGCACTTTGAAGTAGACAGCAACACTGTTGTATTTAAAGATAACCTCATTACTTTTAGTAAAGGGGAAATTAGCTTTAGCGAACTTGCGAATCTTGCTTACATGAATCGTATATCGCTTTCATCTACCGGTTATTACGCCACACCAAAAATTCATTACGATAGAGCCAAAGGTGAAGGCCGGCCATTTTTTTACTACGCACACGGCGTTGCACTGAGTGAAGTAGAAGTAGATACGCTTACGGGCGAAAACACGGTAACTCGCGTTGATATACTGCATGATGTAGGCAGTTCAATTAATCCAGCACTTGATATAGGGCAAATTGAAGGCGCCTTTGTACAAGGTATGGGCTGGCTAACAACCGAAGACTTACAATGGAATGATAAAGGCCAGCTTGCAAGCTTTGGCCCAGCCAACTACAAAATACCAGCCATTGGCGATACCCCTGCCGAGTTTAACGTCAATCTTTATAACTCAGCAAATCCAGAAACCACCGTGTTTAGATCAAAAGCCGTAGGCGAGCCGCCATTTATGCTGGCCTTTAGTGTATGGAGCGCTATTCGTAATGCAATAAGTAGTGTGGCTGATTATAAATACACCGCCCCACTGGATACACCCGCAACCCCAGAGCGAGTATTGAGTGCAATTGAGCAAACCGCTAGCTGGTTTAAGGAGCATCAACATGACTAATTTAAATGAGTCGTTTCAGGGTTTTCATACGCAAAATTGGGCGCAGGCTATAAACGAGCACGAACAAAGCGGCACTAACTATGTAATTGCCACGGTACTTGGCACCAATGGCTCAACCCCACGCGGCACAGGCTCTAAAATGGTAATAAGCGGCGAGCATATTTACGACACCCTTGGCGGTGGCCATCTTGAGTACGTAGTAATAGAAAAAGCCCGCGAACTACTTTCCAAAGGCGAAGCCGCCCAAGTAATTGAGCAATTTAACCTAGGTGCAAATTTAGGCCAGTGCTGCGGCGGGGCTGCCACCGTTATGCTTGAATGCATGCAATGCGAGCGCTTTACCTTAGACATTTATGGCGCAGGCCACGTAGCACAGGCGCTTATTGGTATATTGGCACAACTACCTATGCGCATACGCTGGATAGATAGCCGCGCCGATGTATTCCCACAGGCTATTCCAAATAACGTAGTAAAAGTGGTTGATGAAGAACCAACAGAGCAAGTAAAACGTGCGCCTAAAGCTAACAACTACTTAATATTGACCCATAACCATCAGCTCGACTTTGCACTCACCCAAGCCATTATTAAACGCGCCGATGCCAATTGGCTTGGTGTAATTGGCTCTGACACTAAAGCCAAACGCTTTAAGCAACGCCTAGCACATCGCGATTTTACAGCCGTTCAAATACAGCAAATGACCTGCCCTGTTGGGCTTAATAACATTTCGGGCAAATTACCAATGGAAGTGGCTATTTCGATTAGTGGACAGCTAATTGGCCTTTATCAGGCTATGCAAACCCAAGAGCCAAAACGCCAAGGCTTGCAATGGCGCACACTAAAAAATGCCTTAATTAGCACCACGCAAGAGGAAGTAAACGCATGAGTAGTTTACAAATAAATACGCTAAATGATGCACAAGTAAAACAAGCACTTGAGCATTGCTGCGCGGCCCCTAACTGGGTGGCGGGCATGGTAAAAGCAATGCCATTTAAAAGTGCTCAGCAGCTGTTTGAATGCGCACAAAGCACATGGGATAACCTTGGCGAAAGCGACTATTTAGCTGCCTTTGAAGGCCACCCGCAAATAGGCGACTTATCAACCCTTAGCAAAAAATACGCTGCTACCGCACAAAAAGCGGGGCATGAGCAATCGGGTATGAGCAAAGCAAACGAAGCCGTACTTACCAAAATGATTGCCCTCAATAAAGAGTACCTGAACAAGTTTGGCTTTATTTTTATTGTGTGCGCCACCGGTAAAACGGCCGAACAAATGCTCGAACTCATAGAGCAGCGCATACACAACACCCGCAGTACAGAGCTAAATATAGCCGCGGGCGAACAAGCCAAAATAACAAAAATAAGATTGGAGTCACTGCTATGAGCAAAAGCCCTATAACTACCCATATACTTGATACAAGCACCGGAAAACCAGCAGCAAATGTTGCTGTTAAGCTATTTAAACTTACAAATAACGAATGGGTACAACTAACCCAAGGCAAAACCGATTCCGATGGGCGAATTACCGATTGGCTAAATACAGAAGTAGAATTTGCAACCTATAAGCTAGTATTTGATTTAGATAGTTATTACCAAAACCAACCTACCCCTGCGTTTTACCCAGAGGCACAAATAACGTTTAGATTACAAGATACTAAACATCATCATATCCCATTGTTGCTTAGCCCGTTTGGCTACTCTACATACAGAGGTAGCTAATAATGAGCACACAAAACAATAATGACTTAACAGTAGTTTGTGCCGATATACTCGACTTTGTTGACGACCCTGCCATTGCTGGCGAAAACGCCCATCGTTTTTTTGAAAAAGGCGCATTAGTTATCAAGCACGGCAAAGTAGTTAAACTTGGCTATGAGCACGACATACTGCCTACAATTGATAAATCAGCGCGTGTTATCCGCCATGATGGCAAACTCGTTATGCCTGGTATGATTGACACACACATACATTTGCCGCAAACCGAAATGGTAGGCGCGTATGGCGAGCAGCTTTTAAGTTGGCTCACCGAATACGCCTTCCCAACCGAAAAAAAGTTTACATGTAAGTATTATTCAAAAGAGATCTCTAATCGCTTTTTAGACGAGCTGCTGCGCAATGGCACAACCACTGCTCTTGTATTTGGCACTGTGCACCCGCAATCGGTTGATGCGTTTTTTAAAGAATCACAAAAACGCAATTTACGCATGATTGCCGGTAAAGTAATGATGGACCGTAACTGCCCTGACGACTTATCTGATTGCGCGCAAACAAGTTATGACGAATCTAAAGAACTCATCGAAAAATGGCACAATGTTGATAGGTTAAGCTACGCAGTTACACCGCGTTTTGCTCCTACATCAACCCCTGAGCAACTTCAAAAATGTACTCAGTTGCTTGAAGAATACCCAGACACCTACCTGCATACACACTTATCTGAAAACAAAGACGAGTGCGAATGGGTAAAAGGGCTATTTCCAGAATCCGAAGATTACTTAGGCGTGTACGAGCAAGCAAAAATGGTACGTAAACGCTCAGTATTTGCCCATAGTATTCATTTATCTGAGCGCGAGCTATGCTGCCTTGCAGATAACAATGCGGCAATATCGCACTGCCCTACCTCAAACCTATTTTTAGGATCAGGACTTTTAAATTTAAAAGCCTGTGAAGAGCACGGCATAAACGTAGGCATGGGTACCGATGTAGGCGCAGGAACAAGCTTTTCTATGCTACAAACAGGTAACGAAGCGTACAAAATTCAGCAATTACAAGGTCAAAAGTTTTCAGCATTTAAAGGGTTGTATTTAGCAACACTCGGCGGTGCTAGAACGCTCGATTTAGAAGGGACAATTGGTAATTTTGAAGCCGGTTGTGAAGCCGATTTTATTGTAATGGATTGTTCAGCAACCCCATTTTTAAAATTTAGAATACAGCATGCCAAAACCCTGCATGAAAAATTATTTGCAATGATGATGTTAGGCGACGACCGCTGCGTTGAGCAAACCTACATTATGGGTAAAAGTGTGTATAAGCGCGATGATAACAATCAATTTTCAGACACCCGCTCACCGGTATTAGAAGAGGCTTAACCGTTATGGAAAACTATTTATTTGAGCTTGCTCATTTAGTACTGCGTTATTTTCATGTTATTACTGGTATAGCATGGATTGGCGCTTCATTTTATTTTGCATGGCTTGATAACAACCTACAAACACCACCGCAGTGGAAAATAGATAAAGGCATAAAAGGCGATTTATGGGCCGTGCATGGTGGTGGCTTTTACGAAGTGGCTAAGTATCAAAATGGCCCTGAACAAATGCCGCATACTTTGCACTGGTTTAAGTGGGAAGCCTACACAACGTGGATCACCGGTATATTACTATTTAGCTTACTTTATTATGTTGGCGCCGATGTGTATTTAATTGATAACAGTAAAAGTGAGCTAAGTAAATTTGCCGCTATTGGCGCATCCCTTGGTTTTATTGGCTTAGGCTATGGTGTTTATCGTTTATTGTGTAAAACCCCACTGGTCGAAAACGGCAAAGTGTTTATTGCTGTAGTTATTGGTTTATTAGCTCTGTGGACTTTTGGGGTTGATCAATTATTTAGCGACCGCGCTGTGTATATTCATGTAGGTGCACTTATTGGCACGTGTATGGTGGGTAATGTGTATCACATTATTATGCCAGGCCAACGCTATATGGTAAGTGAAGTAGAAGCCGGTAGAATCCCTGATTCAGCGCCAGGTTTAAAGGCAAAGCTGTGTTCTATTCATAATAACTACGCCACATTACCTGTGGTATTTATTATGCTTAGCAATCACTTTCCTTACACGTATAGCCACAACTTTGGCTGGCTTATTTTAATTGCGCTGTTTGGTATTGGTATGTGGATACGCCATTATTTTAACTTAAAGCATCAAGGCGTTAATAAACCCTCAGTACTTGTAAGCGGTATTGCCGCCTTTTTTGCTCTTATGCTCGCCATAGCCCCTTGGCCCAGTACACCAACAAATGCAGGCGAAAGCGCGCCTTTACAAGCAAGTATTACCGACGCACAAGCGTGGGATATAATTAGCAAACACTGTACACAGTGTCACAGCGAAACAACCACCTCTGAGCTTTTTCAAACAGCGCCGCTAGGCTTTAAGCTCGACTCTATTAGTGATGTAAAAAAATCCAGCACGCTTATTCATACCCGCGCGGTTATAACCAAAGATATGCCACTGGCCAATATGACCAAAATGACAGACACAGAGCGCGAAACGCTAGGCGCTTGGCTCTCAGCACTTAAAAAGGAGCAATAAAATGAGCGAGCAATTTAAAAACTACCCGCGCGATTTAATTGGTTATGGTCCAGATGTACCCCATGCAAATTGGCCCAATAAAGCACGTATTGCCGTGCAAGTGGTATTAAATTACGAAGAAGGCGGCGAAAACTGTGTATTACATGGTGATGCAGCCGCTGAAACGTTTTTATCTGAAATAGTCAGTGCCCCCCATGTTGAAGACCGCCATATAAGCATGGAGTCTATTTACGAATATGGCTCGCGCGCGGGCGTGTGGAGGCTACTGCGTTTATTTAAAAAATACGATATACCGGTCACCATTTTTGCAGTGGCGATGGCCCTTGAGCGCCACCCCGATGTAGCTAAAGCCTTTGTTGAAGCAGGCCACGAGATTGCAAGCCATGGCCTGCGCTGGATTAATTATCAAAATATAGATAAGCAAACCGAACGCGAGCATATGCAACAAGCCATTGATGTCATTAAAAAGCTCACAGGTAAAAAGCCCAAAGGCTGGTACACAGGGCGCACAAGCCCTAACACAGCAGCCCTTGTGGTAGAAAATGGCTCGTTTTTATATGATGCCGACGATTACAGCGACGACCTACCTTTTTACAGTATTAAAGAAGGTAAACCACAGTTAATAGTGCCCTACACGCTTGATGTAAACGACATGCGCTTTGCCGCTGTTCAAGGTTTTAACGCAGGCGATCAGTTTTATAATTACTTAAAAGATGCATTCGATACACTATACGAGGAAGGCGACCCAGAAGGTGAAAACGCCCCAAAGATGATGTCGATAGGTTTGCATTGCCGCCTAATTGGCAGACCAGGAAGAATAAAAGCATTAGCACGGTTTTTAGAATATGCTCGCTCGCATGATCAGGTTTGGTTTGCCACACGTGAGCAAATAGCCGAGCACTGGCTTAAAACCCATCCGTATAAAAAAGCATAGTTTATATTTTTTTAAAACATAAAAAAAGCCCAGCAATGCTGGGCTTAAAGTCACTTTAGGAGTAGTTAGTTAAATGAAACCGTAATGATGTTAGAACATACATTTTCAGTTACACATAATTGGTAATCGTACGATGGTAATGTAGCACCACGTACGTAGTCGCGGTAACGACCTCGGTCAGCAGTAGTATCTACAAGCTCACCATTACGGTAAACACTTAGTGATTCAGCGCCAACACTTTCCCAACTAAGCTCTACACGCATAGTATCAAGGCGAGACTTATTAGCACGTTTTAAGGTGATTTCTAGCTCTACATCACTTACAACAACCGTTTGAGTTGATGTACTTGTATTGCCTTCACTGTCTGTTACCGTTAGTTCTACATCGTAATTACCTGATGCTGCATACACATGCATAGGGTTTTGATCAGATGATGTTGCACCATCGCCAAAGCTCCAGCTCCACTGTGTAATATCGTTATTTGAATCAGTGCTTGAATCAATAAAGTTAACTGTTAAGCCTTGTGTCTCAACGTCAAAACTAGCACGTGGTGGTTGTGGGCTAACTTCGCCAATAGCGCTTAGCGTTAATGACCAGCCATTAATTGTGCCGGTATCGGCTGCAGCAGTATCTTCTACTTGTAGTGTCCAATCGCCTGTAGCAACTTCGCCGTTAAATGATTCAGAAGTAAAGCTTCTAACTATGTCGTCGTTTGAACCACCCACATTGCTTTGTAGCGTTACTTGTGTGCCTTGAGCAGATACTAACTTAACCACTAAGTCGCCTGAGTAAGTATGCGAAATATCTACATCAGCAGTAGTACCAAATACTGTTAAGTCATCAGGAACATTAATTACTGACACTGCACCTACTGGCGAGTTATCAGGAATATCAACACTTGTGTTACTGCTGTAAGTAAAGTCGTTTAAGCCAACAGGTTGAACCATTAATTTAACTGACTGCTCTTTAACAATATCACCAGCTGTAGCTGTTACAGTAAGCTCGTATTCGCCCCACTGAGTGTTAGTATCGGTTTCAACATTTAGCATTACTTCATCGCCTGGGCGCGCTGTAAGCGATGATAAATAAGCGCCGCCTAATGTTGTTGATAACTCAAGCGTTACTTCTTCATCCCATTCGGCAATTGAACCAATTGTAAATGTGTAGTTAGTAGCTTGGCCTGCTTCAATTTGTTGCGTAAGTGGATCGGCTGATATTTTAAAGCCAGGTGTAGGGTCTGCATCAATAAGCGCTTGGTTAACATTAAGACGAGTACCTGCAACCGTTACACCTTGTAGCGCAGCATTTGCATCGCCAGAGTTCATTAGTAAATCTTTCAGCTCTTGAGTGCTAAGCTCAGGATTAATTGACAATACTAACGCTGCAGCACCTGCTACATGTGGCGTTGCCATAGATGTGCCTGAGTAAGATGCATAGCTCTCACCTGGTGTAGTTGATAAAATAGCACTACCCGGCGCGCCCATATCAACGCTTGTTAAACCATAATGTGAAAACCATGAAATACCATCGGTTTGATCCGTACTTGCAACCGATAATACACTTGCGTTTTCGTAGTTAGATGGGTAATGCGGGTTAACATCGTTATCAATAGTATCGTTACCAGCTGCGGCTACAAAGAGTAAATCCGCCGCTTCGCTTGATGCAATTGCATCTGCTAGTGCTTGGCTGTAACCGCCACCACCCCAGCTATTATTTAATACGCGTAAGTTAACGCCTGAGTTTTTAAGGCTAACCATGTAATCAATACACTTAATAGCGTCTGATGTTGAGCCATTACCCGCAGCATCTAAAAACTTACAACCAACAAGTGATACTTCATGGTTAACACCTACAACACCAATACCATTGCCACCACTTGCGCCAATAGTACCTGAAACGTGTGTACCATGGCCTTCGTCATCCATAGGGTCGCCACTGTCAGTAATGGCATTTATACCATGCACGTCATCTATAAAACCGTTACCATCATTATCAATACCATCTCCTGGTATTTCGCTGCTATTTACCCACATATTGCTAGCTAAATCACTGTGGCTGTAATCAATACCCGTATCGATTACACCTACCACTACATCGCGGCTACCTGTCGAAATATCCCATGCTTCTACTGCATCAATATCAGCGTCTGCTGTACCACCCGTTTGGCCATCATTATTTAAGCCCCAAAGCTCATCAAAACGAGGATCATCTGGCGTACGTGCAATGCTTACTTGGTAATCAGGCTCTACATATTCAATAGCTTGATGAGACTTTAAAAGCGCAATTGCGTCTTTAGTGCTCATTCCCGACACTTTAAACTTAGCTAAGCGACCTGAAAGTAAAGACGTATAGCTGTCATCAAGTTCATCTTTATTTAGATCAGTAATTTTAGCTTTAACTAATGAACGAGCCTGCTTACGCATTTCTTTCGTTGCATTACTTTTATATTTAACAATTATAGAATCACTGCTAGCAGTTACAGATTGCTTTACACCCACATCAGGAACTTTTGCAGCTGCTAAGCACGGAAGTAAGGCAAGAGTAATAATAGATAATTTTGTTTTCATTGTTCTATCCATAGTTTTTTTTGGGTTAGCTTAGATGCTCTAAGCACGTTCTTTCACTATTTCGAGTACAAGGGATCACATGGCATACCCTAAGGAAACAACCAAACTAATCATTTAACAAGTTAAAAAATAAAAACGTTGTTAAAACCAACAATTTTGACCAGTTAAAGTATAAAAAAAACACTAAAGACAGACCTTTTAATGAAATTCACGCAAAGCCATTTACCTAATAAAGGGTCGGAGATTTTTACTGCTTTTAGATTGAATTAATAAAAAACCTCAACAACCGCACC
>NZ_JACJDN010000220.1:0-6034 GCF_014163565.1 Pseudoalteromonas sp. SR45-5
CTACAACATCCTACTGCGTAGCGCACCGACTTCAAATTGTAGAAAGCCCGACTAAAAATAGTCGGGCTTTTTTACGTCTGCAGAAAAGTGAAATGCGCGCAATTAACACACATTCACATCAACACCATCACGTAGGTCGGGTGAGCTTAGCGACTCCTGAAGTTAATTTAATCTTTTTTATTTTTTATAAAAGCTAATTACTCTCATTTCCTTAGATAACAAATTTAATTTTGCTTTGTTACTGTCTTTGATTTAGGATCAAATCAGTTTAAAACCAAGAACTAACAGCCTGTGTATAGATTATTAATTAGCGCCATATCCATTTTATTTTGTTTTTCTGTGTCGGCAGTTGAAGTAACTGATCTATATCAAGATATTTTAAAAGTGGATGACAAAACACGAGATACTCGATTAGCTGCGAGTCGTAAAGCTTTGCTTAATGTTTTAGTGAAAGTAAGCGGTGATGAAACTGCGGATCAAAATAAATTAGCGCAGCAACGTACTAAAGATATTTCTGATTATATGCTTAAGTTTGAATATGACGAGAGAGCAAATGGACAATTGAAACTCGTTGTTAAATTTGAAGCTCGAAAGATCAACGCGCTAATCAAAGAGTTAAACTTACCTTTATGGGGAGTACAACGTCCATTAGTCGCAATATGGTTAGGTATTGAAGACAATTGGCGCAGAGAATTGGTAACACAAGAAAGTTACCCGCAGTTAGAGCAGTTAATTTATGACAAAGCAGGGCGTCGTGGTTTACCTGTCGTTGTTCCATTACTTGATTTACAAGATCGACGTCTAGTAGGTATTCCTGAGGTGTGGGGTAACTTTTCAGAACCAGTAGAAGAGGCCTCTAGACGCTACAGCGCTGAGCGAAGTATTACAGCTAGAATGTATAAAGAAGCAGATAGCGAAAATTGGATTTTAGATTGGCGTTTTACTAATGATGATCAATTTGATTCAAATCGATTAACTGGTGATAAACAGCAAATAGTGAGCCAGATGATTGATACCTTAGCGCGAGGCCTTGCAAGCGAGTATGCAATTGATCCAAATGCTTATTATGAACAAGCAACTGCTACGCTCACGCTAAAGGGTACACAAAGTTTTGTTGATATAGAATTAGCGAAACGAAGATTATTGAGCCTGAGTGTTGTTACGCAAGTCAAAATTGTTCGTAAAACACCGGAATTTGTTGAATTTAAACTAAACCATACTGGTAACTTGAGTGATCTTAAAAAAGGGTTAGGGCTAGACTCTTCATTTAAAGATTATGAGGATCCACGCGCATTTTATCATGTTGTTGATAAAAATAGCTTAGAGTATCAATGGGTAACACCATAATGCTAATGTCTGAGCCGATGCAAATGGCACTACCGGTTACTTTACCGGATGACGAAACATTTGCATCGTATTTTGGGGGAGAAGACTCTTTGGAGGTTAATCATCTAAAAGATAGCTTTTCCAAATTAGCAAAAACGTTTCAGTATACATACCTATGTGGTTTAGGTGATTCGGGCAAGTCTCATCTTTTATATGCAACCTGCATAAAAGCACAAGAGCGTGGCTTATCTAATATGCTACTGTCTATGCGCGAAGTAATTGATTTTGGACCTATGGTATTAGACGGTTTAGAAGCGCTTGATGTTCTATGTATTGATGATGTGCATTTAGTTGCAGGGAATGATGCGTGGGAAAAAGCACTATTTAACTTTTTTAACCGGTTTAACGAACCCGGTAAAATGCTAGTAGTAACTGCTGATTTACTTCCGAGCATGCTCAATATATCTCTGCCTGATTTAGAGTCTCGTTTAACGTGGGGAACAACCTTTCAAATTCGTTCTATGAGTGATGACGATAAAGCACAAGCACTTGTTAAGCGCACTCACATGCGCGGCCTTGAATTAAGTGATGAGTGTGCACGCTTTTTATTAACCCGTTTAAGCCGTGATATGCGAGCTTTATTAGATGTACTCGACAAATTAGATCATGCATCTATGGCTGCACAGCGAAAATTAACTATTCCTTTTATAAAATCAACGTTAAAGCTGTAGTAGGTCTAGAATCTAGACCCTGCTTTCAGTTATCATAAGCTATTATCAGAGCGTGTTTACCTTTCCTGATTGGAATTTGTTTAATTTAAGAGTGCTTTAATCGCGTCGTGAGGACATTAGCATAGTTTTTATATGCGAAACCCGAACAACAAAGAACGTAGCCTCCGAGATAAACACTTCAAACTGCATGTGTTTGGTCTTTATTTAGCGTTATTGCATCACTTATGTAGGAAACTACAGTCCAATGCTTAACCTTATTTAATAACCAACCACACTGTTGTAAAGCAATCTTGAAAGGCCAACACGCTCTTAAGCAATCACCTTCTGTGAAAGATCAGGTATCGAATGAACTTAGAAAACATATTAGCGCAAGCACTTGAGGCGGTAGCCAGTGCCAGTGAAATAGCGCAGTTAGAAGATATCAGGGTTAATTACCTTGGTAAAAAAGGCGAAATCACTAGCTTACTTAAAACGTTAGGTAAAATAGCACCTGAAGAACGTAAAGAAGCAGGCCAAGTTATAAACCAAGCTAAACAGGATGTGCAAGCTGCTATTAACGAAAAGCGTGAATTGCTTGCAAGTAAAGCACTTGAAGAAAAGCTAGCTGCTGAAACTATAGATGTAACCCTGCCAGGACGTGTTATGCCTACCGGCGGTTTACACCCAGTTACGCGCACTATTGAGCGTATAGAAAGCTTTTTTGGTGAGTTAGGTTTTGAAGTTAAATCTGGTCCAGAAATCGAAGACGATTTTCATAACTTTGATGCGCTAAATATCCCTGAGCACCATCCAGCACGTGCTGATCACGATACCTTTTATTTCAATCCTAAATTAGTACTACGCACACAAACTAGTGGCGTGCAAATTCGTACTATGGAAACTGAGCAGCCACCACTGCGCATTATTTCACCTGGACGTGTATACCGTAACGATTACGACCAAACACATACACCAATGTTCCACCAGGTTGAAGGTTTAATGGTTGATACCGATGTTAGCTTTACGGAGTTAAAAGGTATTTTGCATGATTTTTTACGTAACTTCTTTGAAGAGGATATGGAAATTCGTTTCCGTCCTTCATTCTTCCCATTTACAGAACCTTCAGCTGAAGTAGATGTTATGGGTAAAGACGGTAAGTGGTTAGAAGTACTAGGCTGCGGCATGGTACATCCCAATGTACTTAAGTCTGTGGGCATTGACCCAGAAAAATACACCGGCTTTGCCTTTGGCATGGGTGTAGAGCGTTTAACAATGTTGCGCTATGGCGTAAACGATTTGCGTGCATTTTTCGAAAATGACTTAAAATTCCTGAACCAGTTCCGTTAAGAGTGAAACAATAAAATGAAATTTAGTGAAAAGTGGTTAAGAGAGTGGGTTAATCCTGCTATTGATACGCAAGCTCTTTCGGAACAGCTTTCAATGGCTGGTCTAGAAGTTGATGGTGTTGAGCCTGCTGCTGCCAAATTTAATGGCGTAGTTGTTGGTGAAGTTGTTGAATGTGGTCAACACCCTGATGCAGATAAACTTCGTGTTACCAAAATTAACGTAGGTGGCGATGAGCTACTTGATATCGTGTGTGGTGCACCAAATTGTCGTTTAGGTATTAAAGTTGCTGTTGCAACTGTGGGCGCTGTACTTCCTGGTGACTTTAAAATTAAAAAAGCCAAACTACGCGGCCAACCTTCAAACGGAATGCTATGTGCTTTTGTTGAGCTAGGTATTAGCGAAGAAGGCGACGGCATTATGGAATTGCCAAGCGATGCACCAGTAGGCACTGATTTACGTGACTACCTAGGTCTTGATGACAATATTATAGATGTTGACTTAACACCAAATCGTGGTGATTGTTTAGGTATTAAAGGCCTTGCTCGTGAAGTAGGTGTTTTAAATAGCATTGACGTAAATGTATTAGATATCCCAGCGGTTACGCCAACAATTGATGACAAAGTATCAATTGAGCTAGTTAACGAAGATGCATGTCCTCGTTACCTTGGCCGTGTGATAAAGGGCATTAACCTTGATGCTGAAACACCACTTTGGATGGTTGAAAAATTACGTCGTAGTGGCGTACGTTCTATCGATCCTGTAGTTGATGTTACTAACTATGTATTACTTGAACTTGGTCACCCAATGCACGCGTTTGATTTAAATGCGATTGAAGGTGGTATTAAAGTTCGTAGTGCAAACACAGGCGAAGAACTTGTTTTATTAGACGGTAATACCGCTAAATTAAACGACACAACACTTGTGATAGCCGATCATAATAAAGCACTTGCAATTGCGGGTATTTTTGGTGGGGAGCAATCAGGTGTTACAGATAAAACATCTGATATATTACTTGAAAGCGCATTTTTTAATCCTGTAGCAATTGCAGGACAAGCACGTAGCTACGGTTTACACACTGATGCTTCACACCGTTATGAGCGCGGTGTTGATTTTGCTCTACAACACGATGCAATGGAACGTGCAACAGCACTTCTTCTTGAAATTGTGGGTGGTCAAGCAGGTCCAGTAGTTGAAGCTGTTGCGGCTGATAAACTACCAAAAGTGACTGAAGTACGTCTTCGTCGTGCACGTTTAGACCGTGTTATTGGTCATCATATTGAAGATGCTAAAGTAACAGATATTCTTACGCGTTTAGGTCTTGATGTTAAAGTAGAAAATGAAAGCTGGAGTGCGGACGTACCAAGCTACCGTTTTGATATTCGCATCGAAGAAGATTTAATTGAAGAAGTAGCACGTGTTTACGGTTACAACAGCATTCCAAATGTTGCACCAACTGCAAAACTTAAAATGACGACACATAACGAAGCAACTATTGCGCTTAGCAAGTTCCGCAATACGTTAGTGACTCGTGGTTACCAAGAAGCAATTACGTACAGCTTTGTAGACCCTAAAGCACAAGCTATTTTACACCCAGAGTGTAAAGCAATGGTATTACCGCATCCTATTTCAATTGAAATGTCAGCAATGCGTGTAAGTTTAATGCCGGGTTTATTAGCGTCTGTAGCGTATAACCAAAATCGCCAACAGCCTCGTATTCGTTTATTCGAACATGGTCTTAAATTTATAAGCGACGATAGTGCAGAAAATGGTGTTTACCAAGTACCGGTTATTGGTGGTGTTATTACGGGTCTTGTAAATGGTGAACATTGGGTTGAAGAAAAACGCAATGTTGATTTTTACGATTTAAAAGGTGATGTTGAAGCCTTACTTGCAATTACCAATGACATTACTCGCTTTGAAATTAAAGCCGAGCAGTCAGATGGACTTCACCCTGGTCAATCAGCAGTAATATATGTTGATGGTAAAAAGGTTGGTTTTTTTGGTGCTTTACATCCTCAAGCTCAAAAGTCGTTAGATATCAACAACGCAACTTTTGTTTTTGAAATTGAAATGTCAGCAATAGAAAAAAGAAATTTACCGCAAGCCGAAGGGGTGTCTAAATTCCCTTCAAATCGCCGCGACATCGCGATTTTAGTGGCAGACAGCGTTAAATCTGGCGACATTTTAAGCGTGATCGAAAAAGTTGGCGGAAATCAATTGGTTGACCTAAACTTATTCGATGTGTATAAGGGCAAAGGTATTGAGCCAAATTATAAGAGTTTGGCGATTGCTCTAACACTGCAAGCGGTTGATAGAACACTCGAAGAGAAAGATATCAATCTAGTAGTTGATAACGTGGTGGCCGAATTGGCCGAACAGTTTAATGCATCGTTGAGGGACTAGATATGGCGCTTACTAAAGCCGACATAGCTGAACACCTATTTGAAAAGCTCGGGATCAATAAAAAAGATGCCAAAGATTTAGTTGAAGCGTTTTTTGAAGAAATCCGCTCAGCGCTAGAAAAAGGCGAGCAGGTTAAGCTCTCTGGATTTGGTAACTTTGATCTTCGAGACAAAAAAGAAAGACCAGGCCGCAACCCGAAAACAGGCGAAGATATTCCTATTTCGGCACGTCGCGTGGTGACTTTTCGA
>NZ_JACJDN010000221.1:0-6031 GCF_014163565.1 Pseudoalteromonas sp. SR45-5
AAAGATTGGCTTTAGCGAATTGTTAAACCGTTATTATCAAACTTTAATACTTTATCATCCGGTGCGCTTAGGTAAATACTGTCGCCATATTTTAACGGACAATCACCATCTGCTTTTACTGTTACGGTCCCTTTGCCTTCAATATTTATATGTAAAAAGCTCTCCGACCCTAAATGTTCAATTACACCGACAGTACCAGCCCACGTTCCTTGCTCAGTAGAGAGTGTTATATGCTCTGGTCGTATACCAATACAACTAACATTCGCATTTTCATTTTGTGGAGCATCTATAAAATTCATTTTTGGAGAGCCAATAAAACCAGCTACAAATTTGTTTACTGGGTTTTTATAAAGCTCTAAAGGTGTGCCTACCTGTTCAATAATACCGGCATTAAATACCGCGATTCTATCTGCCATTGTCATAGCTTCAACCTGATCATGCGTAACATAAATCATTGTTGTAGCTAAACTTTTATGTAATTCAGATATTTCTAAACGCATATTTACACGTAATGACGCATCAAGATTCGAAAGCGGTTCGTCAAATAAAAATGCCGAAGGCTGACGAACAATTGCGCGCCCTATCGCTACACGCTGGCGCTGACCGCCCGATAATTGCCCAGGCTTTCGGTCTAAATAATCGGTCAAATTAAGAATTTTAGCGGCGTTAGCAATTTTACTTTCGATTTCTGTAGGGCTAACTTTGGCTCTTTTTAAAGGAAAAGCAATATTGTTACGCACTGTCATATGCGGATATAACGCATAGGATTGAAACACCATTGCTAAGCCTCTTTTTGCAGGCGGTGTTTTTGTAGCGTCAATGCCGTCAATTTCTATATTACCACTGGTGGTATCTTCAAGCCCTGCGATCATACGAAGTAATGTAGATTTACCACAGCCTGATGGCCCAACAAATACGATAAACTCACCGTCTTTAATTTCTAAGTCGAGCGGTTTAATTACGTTAACTTCATCAAAGTTTTTAGTGACTTGTTTTAGTGTGATGCTGCCCATGTGTATTCTCCTATTTTACTGCGCCGAAACTTAATCCACGCACTAATTGTTTTTGACTAAACCAACCAAGTATTAAAATTGGCACAATGGCCATGGCAGATGCTGCCGATAACTTAGCGTAAAATAACCCCTCAGGGCTTGAGTAACTGGCAATAAATGCCGTTAAAGGTGCAGCATTTGCAGCGGTTAAAATAAGTGTCCAAAAAGCTTCGTTCCACGACAAAATTATATTTAACAATAGCGTTGAGGCTATACCCGGTAAGGCTATTGGTAATAAAACATGGAATATTTCTTCACCAATTGTTGCGCCATCCATACGTGAAGCTTCAAGTATTTCGTTTGGTATTTCTCTAAAGTAGGTGTACAGCATCCATACCATTATTGGTAAGTTAATGAGTGTCATTACAATTACTAAACCTAATTTTGTATCGAGTAGCGCAAAGTCTCGAAACAATAAATAAATCGGAATAAGTACCCCTACTGGCGGTAACATTTTGGTAGAAAGCATCCACATTAATAAATGCTTAGTTTTTTTAGTTTGCACAAACGCCATAGACCACGCAGCAGGTACAGCAATTAATAACCCCAGTAAACTTGAACCTAGCGATATAACTACAGAGTTCCAAAAATGGTTAAAGTATGGCGAACGCGACAGTACATCTCGGTAATTTTCGAGTGTCCAATCGAATGCATATAAGCTTGGACTTGCTGAAATTGCTTCAGCTTCCGTTTTAAAGCTGGTGATTAACGTCCATAAAATTGGAAAGAAAATCATGCCGCTTATTGTCCATGCAGCAATGGTATAAATTAGTTTGGAACGACGGCTATCTTTTATAGTCATAATTAACCCTCCAAGTTTTTGCCAATTAAGCGCATTAAAAATATAGCGACAATATTTGCAATTATTACTGCAACTATGCCCCCTGCCGAACCGCCACCTACATCAAATTGAAGTAGTGATTGCGTGTAAATTAAGTACGTTATATTGGTAGACGAATAACCAGGACCACCACTTGTTGTAACTAATATTTCGGCAAAAATTGACAGTAAAAATATAGTTTCGATTAAAATAACAGCGGTTACAGCGCGCGATAAGTGCGGCAAAACGATGTAAAAAAACTTACTAAATGGCCCAGCTCCGTCTAAATCAGCCGCTTCTAATTGTTCACGGTCTAATGATTGTATTGCTGTTAGCAGTATTAATGCTGCAAATGGTAACCACTGCCAAGACACAATTATGATGATTGAAAATAGCGGCATTTGAGCAAAAAAGTCGATAGGTTCAAAGCCAAGCCAAATCGCGAAATGTGCAAATAAGCCATTAACTGGGTTCATTAGCATGTTTTTCCATACTAATGCCGACACAGTTGGCATTACAAAAAATGGGGCTAGTACCATAATGCGAACGTAATTTCGTCCCCATATTGCTTGGTCTAGTAAAATAGCTAAGCCAATACCACCACAAATAGTGATAAGTAAAACCCCAGTTACTAGGTAAAGCGTGTTAAAAAATGATTCAAAAAAAGCCGGATCAGTTAGGAAAAATTCATAGTTTAAAAAGCCTACAAACTCTTTATCCCCTGGAACGAGTAAGTTGTAATCAATAAATGAGAAATACAGTGTCATACACAGCGGAACTATCATCCAAGCAAGTAATAAAATTACACTAGGAAGAAGCATAAACCGAGCAAGCGTGCGCGAGTTAGTTGTTGCCATAAAGGTGACCTTAAAAAAGCCAATTCTATTTACTTGTTAACTATCAAGTGAAAATCAGAAACCCTTGATAGTGTTTATAACTAACAAGTAAATAGAATTGACATAAAATATTGGGTAAGTTTGAGTACTTACCCGCCCATTACATGCTATTTAGGATAGCGAGCTTTACGCATTGTTCGCTCAACGAGGTGCTGAGACGTACTAAGCGCTTGCTTAACGGTCATTTGGCCAGTTAATGCTGCTGAAAATTGTTGCCCAACAGCTGTACCAATTCCTTGAAACTCAGGAATAGCAACAAACTGAATACCTACATAAGGCACTGGTTTAACTGTCGGATTTTTAGGATCTGCAGATTGAATAGAATCTAAAGTAATTTGCGCAAACGGTGCTGCGTCCATGTACTTTTGATTACTGTAAAGTGATTTACGTGTACCTGGCGGTACTTTTGCCCAACCTTTTTTATCGGCTACAAGTTGTGTGTATTCTTTAGATGTTGCCCAGCTAATAAATTTCATTGCGGCATCTGGTTTTTTGCTGCTTGCCGGTACGGCTAAAGTCCAAGACCATAACCAGTTACCGCGTTTACCTAGACCGTTATCTGGCGCAAGTGCAAACCCTACTTTATCGGCAACTTCTGAATCTTTTTTGTTAGTAACAAATGCGCCTGCAACGGTTGCATCAATCCAAATACCACATTTTCCGGTTTGAAAAAGTGCAAGGTTTTCATTAAAACCGTTTGCAGATGAACCAGCAGGACCAGATTCTTTCATCACATCGACATAATACTGAAGGGTATTTTCCCACTCTGGGGTATTAAACTGTGGCTTCCAATTTTTATCAAACCAACGCGCACCAAACGAATTTGCCATGGATGTAATAAGCGCAACGTTTTCGCCCCAACCTGCTTTACCACGTAGACAAAGGCCATAAACACCTTCTTTTTTATCTGTCATCGCTTTAGCAGCTTTGCGTATAAAGTCCCATGTTGGGGCTTTAGGCATTGTCAGTCCTGCTTTTTCCATTAAGTCAGTGCGGTACATAACCATTGAGCTTTCGCCATAAAATGGCGCAGCATAAAGTTTGTCATTAATCGTTAAACCGCTTCGAATTGCCGGAATTAAATCGTCTAAATCGTAGTTTTCACCTAAATTATCCAGCTCTTTTAGCCAATTTTGCTTGCCCCAAATTGGTACTTCATAAGTACCTATGGTCATAACATCGTATTGGCCGCCCTTTGTTGCAACATCGGTTGTGACACGTTGGCGAAGAATGTTTTCCTCTAGAGTAACCCATTTTAGATCTATATCCGGGTTTTGGCTGGTAAAGTCACTGCTTAATTCTTTCATGGTGATCATGTCACCATTGTTAACAGTCGCTATTGTGATTGTTTCTTTTGCCGCAGCGCCCATGCTTATAAAGCCACACGCGAGCATAATTAATTTATTTTTCATCGGGTATTCCCCATACACGTTATGTTTTAACAAGTGCTATTAAATTTCAATCTATTACCAATTCTATTTATGGCAGTTTTAACGCATAAAACTGCCCGCAAAGTGCCTTTTTAGGTCCTTTGTTTAAATAGTTAGACTAGTTGGATAATGATTTAAAATTTAACAGAGATCTCAGAAGTGAAGCCGTCAAATCCTTTACCGATTTGGCCGCCCGAATTAACACCTTCTTCTTGGTTAACATACTCAACTTTTAAAAGCGTTTTATCGTTAAACCAGTAACCTGCAGCTACTTGAATACGCTCTACTGTGTTGTCTGTTTGTTCAATTAAGTCGGAAGTGTTTTCGGCTTCTGCATAACGAGCCGCTACATATAGTTTTTTAGGGATTAAATATTGTTGTGCTTCAAACACGAAGTACTCAACCGATGAGTCGCCTTCTATTACACTGTTTGAATCAAAAGTAGTGCCATTTTCATCAGCTATGCCGTTTGTACCAAAGTAGGTAATACCGGCAACTGCATTACCAGCGGCATCTGCAAATGTGTAATCATCAGACGATTTACCAACCATAAAAATTAAGCTAGTTTCGTCAGATGGTTGATAAGCTAAGTTAAGCTGGATGATTGATTGCTCAAGCCCTGGCATTGCGCCAACGTGAGTGTCACGCTCGTTTGAAGGTGACGCTGAGAAATTATAGTTTTCACCATCGCCAAAGCGATAGTTTGTTGTGGTTACACCATTAAGACTTGCTACGCCATTTTCAAAACGTAACTGGTCGCCTTGATTCGCTTTTAATAAGTTTAAGCCTGCTTTAAAGCCACCTTCAAATTCTAGAGTACCTTGAAGTCGGTAGTTATAACCTCTGTCTTCTTGAAATGCTTCACCGAAACTTGAAGTCGTAATGTGACCTGTAACATTATAAGCACGTACTACACCACTATCGAAAGTTTCGCTGTAACTTAGCTGTGCGCCGTTTTCTGCGGTTGCGTAATCGGTAATACCATTACCAATAAGTGCATTACTTTGGTTATCTGCGCCGTCTTGAAAGCCTTTAAATTGAAATGGTGAGCCACCAATATTACCCAAACGCAGTGTTAAATTTGCGTTTTCTTTTGGTGTTCCATATAGACCTAGTAAGTCAAATTCAACACCTGCAAAATCGTTGTGAAATGAAAAGTCACGATCTTCGCCACCAAAGTCATTAGGCTCTTCTGCAATATCTATATCGGCAGTGATGAACTCGTTAATATGAAATTTAAGCATTAGATTAGCTCTAATACGGCCAAATCCTGATTCTTGTTCTTCATCTTCTGGACGAAATGCACCATCTTTAGCCTGAATTGACTGAAAGTTTTGCATTAGTAAAAAGTCTACGTCAACGCGATCTAAATATTCAGAAATATCAGCCTGTGCTGGAGCCGATGTAGCCATAGCTGCCGCTATGAGAGAAATTGCAAATTTAGTCTTTTTATTATTCAACATAATAAGCTCTTTATTTAGTGTGGTGTGTGATGCCAACTTTATTAAATTGCATTTTCATTTAATGAAATTGGTATTAATTCAGTGTGTATAGATGAGGCTGACTGAGCAAAACATTAAGTGGATAATGAAACTGCACTTGTGAGCATAAGCCCATCTGCTGAGCATAATCACAGAATGAATTTAGAAGGTCAACGATTTTTTATTACAAAACGTTTACAAAAAATCGAATTCATATGTAAATATTTTTGAATCAATAAGTTAAGTAGCAAATTTGTTACATCAAATTTTGATGGAATGTTGTATTGGATTAAGGAATTTCTTATGAATACGTCATTATTGTTCATTACAATTAATGAAAATATAAGTTAGT
>NZ_JACJDN010000222.1:0-6022 GCF_014163565.1 Pseudoalteromonas sp. SR45-5
CTTTATAGGCTTAGAAATAAAGCTAAACAATCCTCTTTTATTAATATTAAACATTTTTTCTTTATGGGTTTTTTCAGTGTCATTTGGTTTGCTATTTGCGATTATACAATGCTATATCCCTGAGTTTGCAAAGGTTCAAGGAATATTGACAAGGCCTTTGTTTTTTATATCAGGAGCATTTTTTTCGTTGCAAGATGTGCCAAAAGAATACTGGCCATACCTTGATTGGAACCCTATTTTACATGCCATAGAGTTAACACGATATGCGGCTTACCCTACTTATGGGACAGAAGGTGTCAGTGAGTTTTATTTATTTTCAAGTGCTTTTGTTAGCTTGTTTTTTGCTCTATGTGTTTACCAAATTACTTGGAAGCAGGCTGTGAGTAGGTAATGTTATGAAGCAGGAAATAATATGATTAAGCTGCAAAATATTACTAAATATTACCCCTCAGCAATAGGTAAGCAATACATTTTTAAAAATGTAAGCTTTGAAATACCTAGCGGCCATAATATTGCTATTTTAGGCTCTAATGGCGCAGGTAAATCTACGTTATTTAAAATGCTTGCTGGCAGCGAATACCCCAATAAAGGTGAAATTATTACCGACCTTCATTTATCGTGGCCGGTAGCGCTAGCAACGGGGATTCACCCGCAAATGAGTGGCGCCGATAATGCCCGCTTTATAGGAATGATTAACGGCGTAGCCGATTTAGATCAATACGTGCGCCGTGTACGCCAATTTGCCGAGCTAGGCCCAAAGTTCGATTTACCAGTAAATACATACTCAAGTGGTATGAAACCCCGCCTAGCATTTGCTTGTTCAATAGGTATAGATTTTGATGTATACCTAATAGATGAAGTTACCTCGGTAGGTGATGCAAACTTTAGAAAAAAAACACGCGAAGCCCTCACACAAAAAAGTAAAAATGCTAATGTGATAATGGTAAGCCACGAAATGGACGAACTGCGCCATTTTTGTGATAGCGCCGTTGTATTGCACCAAGGTGAACTTACTTTTTACAACGATTTAGAGCAAGGAATTGCTCATTACCAGGCATTATAATTATGAGTCAACAAGCGGTAGAAAAAATAGAACAGCGCTTTACAGAGCTAGGGTTAAAAACCGATAAAGCCATTTGGGATAATGGTGAGGAGTTAATAGGGCTTGCTCAACGGGTTGAACAAAATGATATATACCTAGCAAGGCGTGTTATGCAGCGCGCTCGTAATTTAAAACCTAAAAGCGAGCAAATAAATAAAGAGTTAGCTAGGCTTACTGACAAAATAAATAGCAAAGCAAAGCAAACACAATCAAGTACCTCTACAGAGCAAAATGCAAAACCAAACGTAAAGCAAATTGCTATGGCTAAGTTAAATAATAAGCGCGGCCTACACTTATTTACTAAGCCGTGGTTTGTACTATTGGCTGTGCCTTTTATATTGTTTGCTTTTTACCAACTCGTTTTAGCAGCCCCTAGATATGAGAGCCGTGCACAATTAATAATTCAGCAGCCTGACGGCATGGCAACAATGGACCCGTCAATGGCGATACTTAGTGGCCTAGGTGTGGGTAGCAACTCGACAGCCGATACCGAAATTGCTAAAGCGTACATACACTCGCAAGATATGCTTAATTACTTACAAGCACACAATAACTTAAAAGAGCATTACCAAAATGGTGGTGATGTATTTTCGCGTTTAAGTAGCAACGCTAGCAGTGAAGACCTACTAAGTTATTACATTGATCACACCACTATTGAAATAGACGAAGACTCAGGCGTACTAAAAATATTAGCCCAAGGCTTTACGCCTGAATTTGCAAACACTCTAACGCAAGCTATTGTTAACCGCGCAGAGTGGTATATAAATTCAATAGGCCACCAACTAGCTGATGCGCAATTAAAGTTTATACGATTAGAGCATGCAAAAGTTGAGCAACGCTTGCGTGACGCACAAAAAAACACTCTTGCGTTTCAGCAAAAAAATAACTTGCTTGACCCAGAGGCCGAAGGCATGGCACTTCAGCAAATAACCTATGGGCTTGAGGGGCAAATAGCGACTAAAAGTGCAGAGCTAAAAGGGCTACGCTCAACCATGACTGAAAAAGCCCCGCAAGTAGTTATGCTAGCGTCGGAGTTGAGCGCACTTAAAACCCAGCTAGAGCTAGAGCGAGATAGGCTTTCTACTCAGCAAGGCACCAATAGTAATATTAAAAATAATGGAACCTCTGTAAGCGAGGTGCTAGCGCAATTTTCTGATTTAAAAATTGAATTAGAGCTAGCGCTTAAAGGTTATACATCTTCTGAGGTATCGCTCGATAAAGCCAGAATTGAGGCCTACCGACAACTTAAATATTTAGTAGTGGTTGAGTCGGCCACGCTACCACAAGACAATAAATACCCAGCTACCTTATACAATATTTTACTCTTTGCAGTACTGCAGCTAATGCTGTTTGGTATTGGTAAAATAGTTTTAGCCACAGTAAAAGAGCTAAGGTAAACTTCAAGTTATAAAGTTTAATTAAAATTAATAGATAGGATTCTATATGCACTCTTTAAAAGCACCTGCCACAAAGTCAGCCCGTAAAGGCATTATATTAGCGGGCGGCTCGGGTACACGTTTATACCCGCTTACAAAAGTGGTGAGTAAACAATTAATGCCTGTTTACGATAAACCGATGATTTTTTACCCGGTATCTACTTTGATGATGGCAGGTATTACCGAAATTTTAATTATTTCGACCCCCGCTGAATTACCTCGCTTTAAAGAGCTACTAGGCGATGGTAGTGCTTGGGGTATAACATTTGAATACAAAGAGCAACCAAGTCCAGATGGCCTAGCGCAAGCATTTTTATTAGCTGAAGACTTTTTACAAGGCCAATGTGCGGCACTTGTGCTTGGCGATAACCTGTTTTACGGTCACGATTTATCTTTATCACTACAAAATGCAACTAAGTGCGAGCAAGGTGCTACAGTGTTTGGTTACCATGTTTCAAACCCTAAATCTTATGGTGTAGTCGAATTTGACCAAAATGGCAAAGCCATTTCAATAGAAGAAAAACCAGATAAACCTAAATCTAACTACGCAGTACCAGGGTTATACTTTTTTGATAGTCGCGTAGTGGAGTTTGCTAAAAATGTAAAACCCTCTGAGCGAGGCGAGCTTGAAATTACCGACGTAATAGACCAATACCTCGCTAATAAAGAGCTAAACGTAGAAATTATGGGCCGTGGCACAGCCTGGTTAGATACAGGTACACTTGATGATTTGCTTGATGCTGCTAACTTTATTCGCGCAATAGAAAAACGCCAAGGCTTAAAAATTAACTGCCCAGAAGAAATAGCCTACCGCATGGGTTACATAAATGCAGAACAGCTTAAAAAGCTAGCAAAGCCGCTTAAAAAATCAGGCTATGGCAAGTACTTATTATCGCTTTTAGATCAAACTGTATTTTAATAGGCATTAAAATGAAATTTATTGAAACTAGCATCCCTGATGTAAAAATTATTGAGCCACAAGTATTTGGTGACGAGCGCGGTTTTTTTATGGAAACTTTTCGCACAGAGCTATTTAACCAACACTGCGGCGAGCGCACTTTTGTGCAAGAAAACCATAGCAAATCGGCGCACGGTATACTGCGCGGCTTACACTATCAAACACAAAATACCCAAGGTAAATTAGTACGTGTAACGCAAGGTGAAGTATACGACGTAGCCGTAGATATGCGCCAAAGTTCGCCAACCTTTGGGCGGTGGGTAGGGGTATTACTGTCGGCTGAAAATAAACGCCAACTTTGGGTGCCAGAAGGATTTGCACACGGTTTTTATGTAACAACAGAAACTGCCGAATTTGTATATAAATGTACCGATGTTTATAACCCAAATGTTGAAGTATCAATAAAATGGGACGACCCAACTCTAAATATTGATTGGCCACTAGTTGAAGGTAAGTTACCGCAGCTATCAGCTAAAGACGAAGCCGGCCTTAGTTTTAAAAACGCCCCGAAATTTTAATAGCCAAAAATTAAGTACTCATTATGAAAATATTAGTAACAGGTAAAAATGGCCAGCTAGGCTCAGAGTTACAAAAAACCTGCCCAAGCAATGTAGAGCTAATATGCTTTGGCTCAAAAGAGCTTGATATTAGTAATGCCGAACAGGTAAACGAGTTACTAATAACACACTCGCCAGATATAGTTATTAATGCTGCAGCTTATACAGCGGTTGATAAAGCCGAAACCGATACCGATACAGCCTATGCTGTAAATGAGCAAGGTGCAGCTAATTTAGCAAATGCATGTAAAAATATTGACGCAAAGCTTATACATATATCTACCGACTTTGTGTTTGATGGCACAAGCACTATGCCTTATACCGCAAGCGATGCAACAAATCCCTTGGGCGTTTATGGCGCGTCTAAACTCGCTGGCGAGCAGGCTATTAATGAGATTTTAGGCTCGCAAGCAACCATAGTGCGCACAGCGTGGGTTTATTCTGTTTTTGGTAATAACTTTGTAAAAACAATGTTACGATTAATGGCAGAAAAAGAACAATTAGGTATAGTAGGCGACCAAGTTGGTACGCCAACGTGGGCGGCAGGTTTGGCGAATATGCTATGGGCTTTAGTAGCTAAAGCAAGCAGTGAGCAAGTTTTAAATACTGAAAATACAGCAACTATTTTAAATTGGACCGATGCGGGTGTAGCTTCGTGGTACGATTTTGCAGTAGCAATACAAGAGCTTGCAATAGAGCAAGGGCTATTAACTAAATCAATACCTATTAGTGCAATACCAGCAGCAAGCTACCCAACACCAGCTAAACGCCCTGCATTTAGCGTGCTTAATAAAGCACAAGCAGAAGAGCTAAGCGGAGTAAAAACCGTGCACTGGCGCGCACAATTAAAAGCAATGCTAACAGAGCTAAAACTTAACCAATAGGTTAATTTTATAGGTGAGGTTTTGTACCTCGCTTATAGAGTAAGTAATTAAGACATTATCACCACCACCGAGAAGACAAAGAGAAGTAAAAGAGAAGTAAAAGATAATAGCTAATAACTTCTCCGTGTAGCGCGCAGCGCCTCTGTGCACTCGGTGGTAAAAATGTTTTGTAGGTGAGGTTTTATATCTCGCTCATAAAGTGATTAATCACCACAGAGAACAACGAAAGTTAAGGAGAAGAGCTAGTAACTTCTCCGTGAAGCGCGAATCGCTTCTGTGCCCTCGGTGGTGAAAATGTTTTGTAGGTGAGGTTTTATAATACCTCGCTCATAAAGAGGTTAATCACCACAGAGAGCACCGAAAAGTGAAGGAGAAGAGCTAGTAACTTCTCCGTGTAGCGCGAAGCGCCTCTGTGTTCTCGGTGGTAAAATACGGGTTTATAATTATTTAGGTGCTAAATAGATTCTAAGGGCGCTATTTATGGAAGACTTGGTAACTCAAACTGTGATTGGTTGCGCTATTGAAGTACATAAAACACTTGGTCCTGGTTTATTAGAATCTAGTTATGAAAATTGCTTACTTTATGAGTTACAGCAAGCTGGTTTGTTACCTATGAATCAAGTTGCATTACCGATTAGCTATAAAAGTATAAGTATAGATGCAGGGTATAGGTTAGACATATTGATACCTGAAAAATTGATTATTGAATTAAAAGCTGTTGATAAACTGCTGCCTATTCATTCAGCTCAGCTTATAACCTATTTAAAGTTAACAGGCATAAAAACTGGGCTATTAATTAATTTTAATCAGGTCCGGTTGCTTGACGGGCTGAAACGTATTAGCGTGTAAAATCCGCTCTCCAGCCGGTAAGCTAGGAGAAGTGAAAGAGAAGAGCTAGTAACTTCTCCGTGTAGCGCGCAGCGCCTCGGTGCCCTCGGTGGTAAAATTGTTTTGGGCTAAATGCTCATAAAGTAATTAAGACATTATTATCACCACCGAGAACACAGAGAAGTGAAGGAGAAAAACTAATAACTTCTCCGTGCAGCGCGCAGCGCCTCTGTGCCCTCGGTGGTAAAATTGTTTTG
>NZ_JACJDN010000223.1:0-6018 GCF_014163565.1 Pseudoalteromonas sp. SR45-5
TGTAATGGTAAGGGCATCAATTCCTTCTGCACTTACATTTGGTACAAACACCATGGCAAAAATAATAAGCAGCCACTTTGTCATAGGTTTAATTCTTTTTATTTTGGTTTGATTGCGGGTTTAAAAGTTTACCAAATCGTTTAGCGAGTTCAGGCAGTTCTTTTTCACTTAATGGGGTTTCTAACTTGTGTAAATAATTAATACTGTGGGGAGTTACACCAAGTAAATGCTGAGCATTATCTATCTCAACAACCATTAAACGCTCGCGAGAACCTAAAGGTAAACTTCTAACTACTTTAAACTCATCACTATTTGCTAAATTAGGGTTAAGCTTTTTAACAAAAAATGCCAGTACAATAATCAGTACTAGCACCATTACAAGCGACAGCACCATAGAGAGTATATCCCCAGTGGGTGTTGCCACATCTGCTTTTGAAAAAACGGTACTCGTTAAAGCAACTAATAAGCTCATCGTAATTTTTTGATCCGCTCTACTTGGCTTATCACGTCAGTTAAGCGAATACCAAATTTGTCGTTTACTACAACTACTTCACCATGAGCGATTAAAGTACCATTAACTAGCACGTCTAGCGGCTCACCCGCAACACGGTCAAGCTCAACAACAGAGCCTTGATTAAGTTGCAGTAGGTTACGAATATTGATTTTAGAGCGCCCTACTTCCATTGAGATAGTAACGGGAATATCTAAAATAGTGTCGAGTTTTCGTTTTTCATCACCACTCATTTCGTGTTTTGAATCACTTAACTCATCAAGCTCTGCAACATGTGCTTCGCCACTATCATCTGGACCTTCGGCTTCTGCTAATGCTGCTGCCCATTCATCCATTGTGTCTTGATCATCGCTCATACTTTTAACCTTTTAATCAATTACCAGTCTAAGTCTACACCGTCAGAGAGGTGTAAATCATCTTCTAGTTCTGCTAATTCTGCATCTGAGTCAATTTTCTTGCCGCCTTTGGTAAATACATGCAGCTCAGATTTAACTGAATCAGGTCGTTTAATTTTTTCACTAATTTGAAGCGCAACATTATCGCGAGAGCGACCCATCTTGGCTCTAAATGTAGGGAGTTCCTCAACAAATACGGTTATATGCTCAGGCATTTCAACCGGAATAATATCACCTGCTTTTAATTCCATAATTTGCTTTAAGGTCAAATCAACTTCAAGTAACTGAGTCGACATATCAACCTCAACATCCATTATTTCATCGCGAAGTGCTTTGCTCCAACGTAAGTCGGTATCCTCTGTATCAGATTGAACACCTGCATCTAAAAGCTCTCGGATTGGCTCAAGCATCGAATACGGAAGTGCAATATGAAAATCGCCGCCACCGCCATCAAGCTCAATATGAAAAGAGCTAATAACCACAACCTCTGTTGGACTTACAATATTCGCCATAGCTGGGTTTACTTCTGAATCGAGATATTCAAACGATACATCCATAACCGGTGCCCATGCTTCTTTATAATCTTCAAAGATTATTTTAAGGAGCATTTGTACAATCCGGCGCTCTGTTGGGGTAAATTCTCGGCCCTCTATTTTTGCATGATAACGCCCGTCACCACCAAAAAAGTTATCTACCAAAATAAACACAAGTCGTGCTTCCATGGTAATCAGGCCAGTGCCTTTTAAAGGCCTAAAACGGACCATATTTAAACTGGTTGGAACAAATAAAGTATGAATATACTCGCCAAACTTAATCATTTGCACGCCGTTAATAGACACCTCTGCGGTGCGACGCATCATATTAAATAGGCTAATTCGCATATGACGAGCAAAGCGTTCGTTAACAATTTCCAGCGTCGGCATACGACCACGTACGATCCGATCTTGCGAAGAAAAATCGTACTGAAGCGTACTTCCCCCGCCATCTTCACCTTCGTGTATATCTTCCTCTTCAACGTCATCAACGCCATGTAATAGCGCATCAATTTCGTCTTGGGATAATAAATCGCTCACGCTAACCCCTTATTGCATCACAAAGCCGGTAAACAATACCCGCTCAATTACTTTACTGCCTTCAACATCCATTAAGGCTTTTTGTACCTTTTCAAGTGCAGAAAAACGAAGTGTTTCTTTACCAGAGCTCGTACTTAATTCATCAGCTGTTGTAGTAGAAAACACGCTTAATAGCGTCCCTTCTATTAGTGGAATATGTTTTTTGGCTGTTTCTTCATTTACTTCGCCACGTACTAATAATTGTACTTTAATTTGTACAATTCTATCGCGACTTGAGCCAGGCACGTTAAATACAAATGGGCGTGGCATAGCAACATATAAAGCACTACCAACTTCTGCTGATGAACCAGAAGCTGCAGGAGCAGCATCAGTCGACATCGCAGTCTCTTCATCTAAGGTTTCAACTGGCGCATCCGAACCTGACATAAAAAAGTAACCCGCAGCACCACCTGCAATAAGTAGTACAGATACTATGATTATTATTAGTTTCTTTTTACTTTTACCGGTTTCTTCGATTTCTAAACTTGCTTCTTCAGCCATCATGATTCCTTTAATCGCAAAGGTACTTGCTTGTTTTAACTATTATAATAGCAGTACTTAGGCATAGTAATCTATTGATGATGAAGTTTGTTGTCGAGAACTTTGTGCAGTGTTATTTGCTTGCTCGTCATTTTCATCATTAACTGACTTATTATTAGCCAAATTACCTTGGGCTCCACTCTCACTTTGCTCAGCTGTTTCACCACCTGATTGCCCATAAGAAATAGTGCTTTCACCAAGCTCTAGCCCTTGTTGCGCTAACATTTCACGTAAGCGCGGCATTGATTGTTCAAGCGCTTCTTTGGCTTGCTGGTTTTGTACAACAAAGTTTATATGTGCTTGTTCTGCATCGCTACGAATACGTATTTGCATGCTGCCCATTTCTGGAGGATCGAGGCGAATTTCTGCTTCTTTATTATTAATGCTCAACATTGAGCTAACGCGCTCTTGCAGTAATTTAGCTGCATCACTTTTAACAATATTAATTGCCTGCATTACACCTGGATCAATACTTACTTGCTTAACTTGTGATGTACTTTGTAATTGTTGAGTTTGAATTATTTGGGTATCAAGTAAGCTCTGCTCGTAACTTAATGAGTCGTATTGGCTTAATGTGCTCGTTTGCTGAGTATTTAAAGCGGCTGTAATTTGCGTAAATACTTGTGCTACGCGTGCAGGAGTTTGTTCTGCCGTTATTTTTCTAAGCCCATCTTTTTGTAACTCTTCAAATGATTTTAATAAATCATCACGCTTAGCTGAGGTTGCTACGGCTTTATTAATATCCGCGCCTTCGTTTGTAGATGCCTTTAAGCTTAACTTTTGTGGATCATATACTGTATTAGGAGTCTCTGAGGCCACAAACGTTTTTGAGTCTGATTTAGCGGTATCAGCAAGCCCAATTTCAATAGAAGCTTTTAACTCATTAACTGTTTGCTTAAGCACTGACAACTGCTCGCCTTTAGGCTGCTCTGTTTTAATATATTCGTTTAATTGCGTTAATAAACTTTGTTTTTCAGTTGTATTAAGTGAATTTATTTCTGCGCTAAAAGAGTGTTTTGTTACCGTGCTTTGCGCTTTTTCGTTATCAGTAATAAATTGTGCAAGCATTTGCTTAAGATTTGAAGTGTTACTAGTTGCGCTATTTGTTGAATCAGCGTTCTCTAATACCTTAACTTGCGCGTTAAGTTGTGAGCGCTGCTCAGACGTTAAACTAGCAATAACACTATTAGCTTTAATTAAGCTCGCATCTTTAGTCATTAACGTATCTATTGCTGCATTATTATCAGCTTCAGTTGTGGCTAAAGGAGACTGAGTAACACCCGCTTTGTCGGCGGGTGTTGGCAAAACTATATTATTTTTATCAGCAGACTTATTTTGTCCTAGCTGCTCTTTAGAACTCATTAATGCAAATTCAGGTTTTTCTACTGTAGAGCCAGGGCTGTCATCTGGCTTTTTATTTATAGAATTTAATGGCCCTTCAATAGCTTCAGCAACACCACTTTTCCGATGCTTGCCTTCATTTAATGGTAAAGAGTTCAAAGGTAGTGAGCTTAAGTTATCGCTTTTTGAATCAATTAATTTAGCCGTTTTAGAGTCTACATTAGTGGCAATTGGATTTTGCACTACACTCGCTGTATTCGCTTCTTCAGTCGTTACTTCATCACTTGTATTAGCAGATAAAATTACTGAGGTGGTTTCTAACTCTGCATCTTCTGATTCTATACTTTTAGTTGCATCGAACGGCTTATTAATCGAGGTGCTCATTGCTTGTGCTGAATTAATTTGATCAAGCATCTCAACAGATAAAAAAGTAACTTCGTCTGTTGTTATTTCATCTAGCTTTACGCTCAGATTTTCATTTTCTTCTGGCTGTTTATGCTTAGGTATGGCAATCGAGTTTTCGGCATCGGGATTTTTATTGCCCTTAAGCAAAGGCCCCATAGAGTTATGCGCTTCGTTTAGCTGGCTTAAAAATTCCTCGCCTAAATTTCCTTCGCCATTAGCTAAGCTATTGTCTTTAAAAGCTAACAGTGAATCTTTTTCAGAAGAAACTAAAAACGAAATGTTATTCATCGCCATAAATCACCTAATACCATTACGGCAATATGCCACCGCATACCGCCAAAAGTTAAATACCACTAAGTAACAAAGCAATTAACGTGCCTGAATTACAAAGCTTTCCGACGTTGAAAAAACTGATTAGCTGAAAACTCATCTAACATTTTTTGCTCGTTTTTAGCCATTAATGCATTTGCTTTGAGTTTTTGATTCTCGATTAATTTGGCAACTGCTTTAGCTTTAATTTGCTGCTTAAGCCATAGCGTTTTACGTTGAGTAACAACTTGCTTAGCGGTATTTACTGTACTTGCTTGTTGGCGAATTGCCTCTTCAATTTTAGCTATAAAAGCATGGTACTGACCAAACCCTGCACTAGATAAACCCGACTTACCTTTTAGGTGTAACTGTTGAGAATATTCAAGTCTAAAGTTATTTAAGCCTTGCAGCTTTTGTTGATTTGCTTGCAAATTTTGATTGGCTTGTAAGTAACTCATGCGCAAATTTTCTTCTTTATCATTTTCAATTTTGAGCAATAAATCGAGTTTATTTTTAGCCATTATGCTTGTCCTAGTAACTGAGCAAGACCTTGCAGACCATCATCGTAACTAATGACATCTCGCATACCTTGTTGTAAAAATGCATTTACTCTTGGCATCATATTTATGGCTTGGTCGAGCATTTGATCGGTCCCTTTTTGATAAGCACCTAAAGTAATCATATCTTTGTTTTGTTGATACATTGAATAAACTTGCTTAAGTACACGGGCTTGTTGCATGTGTGGTTCAGAAACGACTTGAGGCATAACACGCGAAATCGATTTTTCTATATCTATAGCGGGATAGTGCCCGCTGTCGGCTAAATCACGCGATAATACAATGTGGCCATCTAAAATAGCTCGCGCTGCATCAGCAATAGGGTCTTGCATATCATCGCCTTCACTCAACACCGTAAAAAAGGCGGTAATTGAACCTTGCCCTTCACCGCCATTACCAGCACGTTCCACCAGCGCAGGTAATTTAGCAAACACCGAAGGCGGATAACCCTTTGTAGCAGGCGGCTCACCTACAGCAAGTGCAATTTCACGTTGCGCCATTGCATAACGCGTTACCGAATCGAGTAACAATAATACGTTTAAACCCTGATCTCTAAAATACTCTGCAATAGTTACAGCGCTCTCACAGCCTTTTAAACGCATAAGCGGTGATGAATCAGCGGGCGCTGCGACAACAACTGAACGTTTGCGCCCCTCTACACCGAGTATTTCTTCAATAAATTCTTTTACTTCGCGACCACGCTCCCCCACTAAGCCAACAACAATTACATCGGCTTCGCTACCTCGGGTCATCATACCGAGAAGTACTGATTTACCCACACCAGAGCCTGCAAACAAGCCCATGCGCTGGCCTTGCCCTACTGTAATAACCGAGTTAATAGCACGCAC
>NZ_JACJDN010000224.1:0-5991 GCF_014163565.1 Pseudoalteromonas sp. SR45-5
CGGTTGGTGAAAGCTTCCAAGTAAGTAATGCTAGTGCACCATACATAGGGATTTTCATAATAAGAAGTAATACAAAGTCGCCTTTACTGGTTACTTCCATTGCGCCTACTTTTTTAGGCTTAAAGTATGTACCGCCTTTTGGTGTATCGGTTACATTTAAGTACCAAATAATACCAAATATAACGCTTAATACACCCGTTAAACCTACTGCGTAACGCCAACCATCTTCGCCACCAAACATAAGTGCAATAATTGGCAATAACATAGCCGCTGCTGCTGAACCAAAGTTACCCCAGCCGCCATAAATACCTTCTGCTATGCCCAGCTCGTTAGCAGGAAACCATTCACTCACCATACGAATGCCCACAACAAAGCCAGCACCAATAAAGCCTAGCGCAAAACGCGCTATAGCGGCTTGTTCAAATGTGGTTGCCATAGCAAACATAAAACACGGAATACTACAGGTAATAAGTAGCGCGGCATAAACAATCCGGGGACCAAATTTATCGGTCAGCATACCCACCACAACACGGGCAGGAATAGTTAACGCTACATTTAAAATTAGTAATGTTTTAACTTGTGCCATGGTAATACCAAGCGAGCCCGCAATTGCACCTAATAAAGGAGCATGGTTAAACCATACAAAAAATGACACAAAAAAGACCATCCAACTCAGATGTAATACTTTCATTTTTCCTTTAAAGGATATTAAGTTAAATCCAGAACTCGGTTGCATGTTTATTTCCTCGTAAACGTATTATTGTTTTATAAATGCCCCACTCTTTTATATGAGTAGTAGCTCAAACTTTGTTAAATTTTAGTTAACCAAACACAGCAATTACTGAGCCACTAATTAAAAACCATATATTTCAGCTAGTTATATGTATTTATTATTTTAATGCGTTATAGTTGCACTATATGAGTGAGGGGGTAAGGGCTGTTACAGTGCAAATAAAAAGCGTTACTACTTGCTCTAGGATTTAACAAATTGGTATTGTTCAAAAAAAGTATGAGATGTTTAAAAATGCAAAAAGCACCGTTAACGTACCAACAGCAACTACGCTATTCTCGGCATATTATGCTGCCGCAGCTTGATATAGACGGACAAGAGAAACTATGGCAATCGCATGCTTTAATTGTTGGTGTGGGTGGGCTTGGATGTGCGGTAAGTCAATACTTAGCGGCATCTGGAGTTGGCACGCTTACCTTAATTGATAACGATGAAATAGACGTGACCAACCTGCAAAGGCAAATACTGTATAAAGAAAGTGATATTGGTAGCTCAAAATGCAGTGCTGCAAAAAAACAGCTTAACGCACTTAATAGTGAAATAGATATAAACACCATTGAGGCATTTTTTGATGCAAATACCTCTACAGAGCAGCTATTTAATAACATTGATATAGTAATTGATTGCTCAGATAACCTAGCAACGCGTAATGCACTTAATAGCGCCTGTTTTAAAGCTAAAGTTCCGCTAGTGTCAGGCTCTGCAATACGAATGGAAGGACAAGTCGCGTGTTTTACTATGGATGAAAACAGTCATTGTTATGGTTGTTTATCGCAATTTTTTAGTGAACAAACACAAAGCTGCTCTGAATCCGGTGTGCTCTCTCCTATTGTGGGGCTAATAGGCAGTATTCAGGCAACTGAAGCGCTAAAAATGCTTGCTGGTTTGCCAAGTGGCTTAGACAAACACTTATTGCTGGTGGATGGTTTAAGCATGGAGTTTAATCGTTTTAAAATAGCTAAAAACAGTCAATGTGCGGTGTGCAGCATTTAGTTATTCTAGATTACTGATTGTTGTATAAAGCACATCGCCCACTTTAAAGTTGTTTTTGTCCCACACTCGCCTTGAAGCCAAGCCAAACAAAGTTTGCCCGTCAACATTAAGCGTTAACTGCCACTTATTATTAATAAGCTCAGCCTGAGTTAATACCGACCTTAAAACATTACTGTGCGTTGTTTGCTCAGGCTTTAACACACTAAGCGACATTTGCTCACTTTCTATAATTAGCTTATTACTGCTATCGACAAGTGCAGGAAGCACAAAAAGCGGTTGCTCACTTTGCTGTAATTGCAGTTGATATAGCCCGTAGTCTTTATCAAATTTAACCACATCGTAATTAATTAAGCTCAGCGGTGTTTGCCTGTCGTTTGCGTAAATAGCCTTTGCAACGTGCGCACTTGCACCTTGGTTTATCACCTTACCTTTATCAAGCTGAATAAGGGTATCGCAGCAAAATAGCAGCTCTTTTAATGAGTGACTTACTATTATAAATTTAATATTAAACTTAACGGCTAACTCATTGAGTTTAGTGAGCGTTTTAAAACGCAATGACCAATCAAGCGCACTAAAAGGCTCATCAAGCATTATAAATTTTTGACCGGCAAGCAAAGTGCGCGCAAATACTACACGCTGGCGCTCGCCACCCGATAAGCTTTGTACATCACGATTTAGTAAATCTTGTAATTCAAGTGTTTTAACAACGTATTGAAGCGTTAAGCTGGTTTGCTTATTTTCGCAGTGTTTTTGTGTAAACGCTAAATTACCTGCCACATCTAAATGAGGAAACAACGGGCACGATTGCAACTGAAGCGTTATACCGCGTTTATCACTTGGCAACTCATGCACTGGCTGATTATTAATATGAACACTTTTTGCAGGCTCTAAACCACTAATACAACGCAGTAATGTTGACTTACCGGAGCCTGAAGGACCGTAAACACCCAATACATTAAACGACTCAAGCTCAAGGTTTATATCTAAATCAAAATTATTGAGTGCTTTAAAAAGGCTTAACTTAATCATGTTATTGCTTAACCCCTACAATGCTTTTATTAAACTTAAATAACAGCACTAAACAGGCAAACGAAATAGCCAGTAAAATAAGTGAAAGCTGATGCGCCGCCGTATAATTTAACGATTCAACATGGTCATAAAGCGCAATAGACACCACCTGTGTTTGCCCCTGAATATTACCGCCAATCATTAATACCAAACCAAATTCACCCAATGTATGCGCAAAGCCTAAAGCAAATGCGCTACCAATACTGGGTTTTAAAAGCGGAATAATTAAATGCACAAAGCGTTTAAATGGGCTTAATCCAAGCGCAATGGCAGCTTCGTTATAGGTTTGATTAATATGCTTAAACCCAGCCACAAGCGGCTGCATTACAAAAGGCAGCGAATAAAAAAGCGAGCCAATAACCACGCCCTGAAAACTAAACGCAAGCTGCGTACCCGTTAGCCAAAACCAAAACTGCCCAAAAGCGTGATCAGGCGAAAACAAAACAAGTAAATAAAACCCTAACAACGTAGGCGGTAGCACTAAAGGCATTGCAATTAATGCCTCTAAAAATGGTTTAAATTTACCGTTATAGCCAACGAGCTTGTAAGCCAGAGGAATACAAAAAATAAGAAGAAGTACTGCGGTTATAAAGGCAAGTTTTATAGTTAACCACAGCGCGGTTAAATCACTTTGAAGCATTGTTGTCCTTTATTCTGTAACCTAATTCAATTAACTGCTGCTGCGTAGCTTCTGCCATTAAAAATTGCATAAGTTGCTTAGCGCTAGCATGTTTTTTAGTCGAGCTAATAATAACGCCTTGTTGAATTATATCGGGATATTGATTGGTAGGCAGCACGGTATAATCTAAATATTTTTGATCTTGCGTGTTACGGTAAGCCGCCTTTAGGGATGAAACAGCCACCAGCCCTACTCCTACATTACCACTTTGCACAAACTGAAACGCATGCGTAATATTATTCCCGTACACATAATTTATTGGTTTTTTAAAATGGTTATTCGCGTAGTGCTCTGAGGCACGTCCGTATGGTGAAAAACGCGGATTAGCAATGGCTACTTTATCATTTACTTTTTCAGCTTTGGGTTGCCACAAAGCAAGTTCGCCTAACGCGTAAGTGATCAAACTACTTTGCTCGGCATAACCTTCTTTAATAAGCGATTGCGGGCGAAAATCGTCGGCCGATAAAAACACATCAAATGGCGCGCCATGCACTATTTGCGAATATAAAACACCGCTAGAAGCGGCTGATATTTTCACGTCAACATTAGGTAATGGGGATTTTTTTAGTAGGGTTTCCAATACAGTTTTAAAATTACTCGCTACGGCTACATGCAGCGTTTCTTTTGCGTTTACGCTGCACGAAAGCATGCATATCACACACAAAAAATAACCCAACCATGTATTGTAAAGCTTTGACATTATAAGTATTGTTTCAAAATAAAATGATTTAAGTAAGCAATATATATGAACGATGTTTGCAATGCACCCGGTTTATTACCAATTGAAACTGCAATACAAAATATACTTGGCACAATAACGCCTGTTAAAGACGTTGAAACCATTTCTATAATGCAAAGTGTTGATCGCGTTTTAGCAAGCGATGTTAAGTCAACTATAAACGTACCCGCTCATAACAACTCAGCAATGGATGGCTATGCGCTGTGTATTTCAGATAAAAGCTTAACCTACACACAAGTAGGCAGCGTGTTTGCAGGTCAAGTTTTTGAAGGAACACTTACCCCAGGGCAATGCGTAAGAATAATGACCGGCGCCGCCATTGCACCAGGCGCTAACTGCGTTGTAATGCAAGAAAACGCCTCGGTAGATGGCGATAAAATTACGTTCACCGCGCAACCAGAGCTAAATGAAAACGTGCGTTTTGCTGGCGAAGATATTGCTATAGACGATGTTATTTTAAAAGCAGGCGATAAATTAAAAGCCGTTGATGTGGGGTTACTTGCATCGTTAGGGATTGCCAATATAGACGTGGTGAGAACTTTGAAAATAGCCGTACTTTCTACAGGCGATGAGCTAATTGAACCTGGTCAGCCTCTTAAGCAAGGCGCTATTTTTGAAAGTAACCGCGCTGTTATTATTAGTGCGCTGCAACAAAAAAATATCGACGTGCTTGATTTAGGAATTATCCCTGATGACAAAGACCTCATCACCAATGCATTTTTAAAAGCGAATGAACTCGCCGATGCCGTAATAAGCTCAGGCGGCGTATCGGTTGGAGAAGCCGACTTTACTAAAGAAGTGCTCAACGAAATTGGCGAAATTCACTTTTGGAAAATAGCCATGAAACCAGGCAAACCTTTTGCCTTTGGTAAACTAAGTAACAGTTACTTTTTTGGCTTGCCAGGTAACCCTGTGTCGGCTGCTGTTACGTTTAATCAGTTAGTAGAGCCTGCACTGCAAAAGCTGTCGGGTCTTGGTGAAGTAAATCCTAAAATGCGATTTAACGCGGTTACTACATCCGTTATTAAAAAGCGCCCTGGCAGAGCTGACTTTCAACGCGGTACAGCAACAATTAACGAGCAAGGTGACTTAGTGGTTGCCCCGTTTAATAAACAGGGCTCGGGTGTACTTTCGTCGCTTAGTAAAGCTAACTGCTTAATTGTAGTGCCTGCGCAAAGCGGCAATATCGAAAAAGGCGCAACAGTAAGTATTGAGTTGCTATAAAGTATTGAGGTGTTATAAAGCCTAACATGCTACAGCTAACTGTATAATTTAGCTGTAGCGCTACTCTAATTTAAAATATTTTTATGTTTAGAGTTTGGATTAAACAGTTTAACTTTTCGCTACGTCCTACAAACTCTTCTTTGCTCAACCTATTAACACACTTCAGCGCATTTTTAGTCGCAAAGTATCTATCATAACTTAGGCTTCTTTCGCATTTAACACTATACGTTGAGGGCCAAGAGCCACCGGCACCCGTTGCTATGCCAACAACGTTACATGTAGCATCTATATACTGCTCCCATGCTTTTATTTGCGCTTTAACTGCATCTACTTGGTAATCATCAGTTAGTTGCGGGTAGATCTCATCCATCATTTTACTGATTTTAGTTTTGTATCTATTGCCCTCTAAATTATAAGTATTGCCCGTGTGCATTGCACCGCCTTCTGGCCAATCATCAGTACTTTGTGCAAATGCGCCAAATGATGAAATAGCAAAAG
>NZ_JACJDN010000225.1:0-5975 GCF_014163565.1 Pseudoalteromonas sp. SR45-5
GCAATACCACTTACAAATAAACCCTTAACAATGCCATATTTTTGATTAAATAAACTGCCAACAAAGGTAAATATGATTGTAAGTACCGCTGTACCTACCTTCGAAAATGTAGCTATATCGCTATTACTAAAACCAATTTCTTTATAAAACACAATCGACATGCGCCCTAAAAACGCTTCGCCTATTTTAAATAAGAAAATAAACGCAAGTAATGCTAGTGCTGTTTTAACGCCATTTTTAGTAAAAAAAGCTCTAAAGGGATCAATAACGGTTACCGCAAGCCACGCAACAGTTTTTGTTAAAGGAGTTTGTTTTGTAGAGGACAGTTTTTCAAGGTACACACGCTCAAGTTCAGCATGTACTGCTTCGCGGTTAGTTTCGGGCTCTTTTGCAAACAGTGCTCCACTCATTAACAGCAGCATTACGGCAGCTAAAAAGTAATAAATTTGTGGCCAGTCGAGCGAGGGTATATCGGCCATGTAAAATGGAATGGCGCCTAAAAGTGCATAACCTGTCCACCAACCCGAAGTTGCCATTGCGGCTGCAGCGGTTGCTTTGTGTGATTCGCTTTCGCTTAGGGTGTCTATTCTAAAGGCATCAATAGCAATGTCTTGAGTAGCTGAAGCAATGGCGATTAATAAACAAATCGCAGCAACAATTGCCAAATTAGCTTTTAAATCAAGCCCTGCTAATAGCAAGGTGCCAATAAAAATAAAACTTTGGCAAAATAGTATCCAACTGCGACGTTGGCCTAGCCATTTATATAAAATAGGAAGTTTTGTACGGTCAATGAGTGGCGACCACAAAAAGTTTATGCTGTAAGCGCCAAATACAATGCCAAATAGGCCTATCATACTGCGACTTAGCCCTTCATCTTTTAGCCAAGCAGACATAACAGAGCCAATTAAAACCCACGGAAAACCGCTACTCATACCAAATATGAAAATGTGGATTAAGCGTTTGTCTTTAAAGTAAGAAAAATATTCGCTAATAGAGAGAGATTTGCTCATAGGGCCTTCATTGGCTTTGATGCAGAGCAGCTAAGCTGCTCTTAAAAAATTATAGTGGGACTTGCTCAAGCATTTTTATGTTTAAAATCACCACCGGCTTTACTGGTACGAAATCGTAGCCAATTTTTTCATTAAAACCGGTTTCAACAGTCATAATTTTATCAAGCGTGTCGTAACCATCCATTACGCTACCAAATACAGCAAAGCCCCAATCTTTCCCTGGATTTAAGTGATCGTTATTATCCATATTAAAAAAGAATTGGCGAGTTCCTGAGTGCGGTTGTCTATCTTGATAGGCCATAGCAATGCTATACATATCGTTTTTTAAACCGTTACCGCTTTCATTAAAAATAGGGTCATTTTCATGTAGGCCATCATAGTCTTTATCGTAACCGCCACCTTGAATAACAAAGTCGCGATCATTTTCTACATCGCGCTCAATACGGTGAAAAACGCTGCCTTGATAACTTTTGTCTGACACGTAAGTTAAAAAATTATTGACTGTGATGGGCGCTTTAGAGCGATCCAGCTCAACCACGATGCTACCCATTGACGTTACAATTTCTACGCGTGGAAAAATGTTGTCCTTTTGCACAAAGCGGCCTTCTTGGGCTGCTAAGCTACTTACACTAAAGAATAGGCCTAAGCAGATTAAAAAAAGTCGTTTCATAGTTAACCTTCTAAAAATTCTATTAATTCAGGGTCAGATACAATGCGGGTAATAACTTGCTCAGTCAACTTATTGAGCTGACCTTCTATTTTTGCTCGCTCATGACTAAATGGGCCTTCTAAATCAGCACTGCCTCTATACACTTTACTAAAGTTACTTGAGGCGCGAATAACACGCACGCCAAGTTCTATGTGGGCTTCGCTGGTATGGCTCACTAGCTTTTCGGTTACAACAGCTTGCAATGCATGAATATCTACTTCAAAGCGAACAGTTGCTAAGTTAGAAATACTGGCTCCATTGCGGCTAAGGGCGCTGTCTAACACACTTTTAATAGAGCTGGTAATGCCTTGACTTGCAAAGGTTTTAGTTTTGTCTGACTCAATAAGTTTAAGTGTTGATGTATCGCCACGTAAATCAATTACACTAGTACTTAAGCTACTATTTATAGTGCTAATTTGACCATTTTTATAAACAGGGTTAAGTATTACTTGGCTAGGCTGATTCGCGCAGCCACCAAGTATCAGTAATACACAACACCCAATTATAATGTTTGTTAATTTCATTTATAGCATTCCACTATTTTTTGTTGCACTTAAAACGACAAACTTTTTGTTTGAACCTAGCAACTTACAGTTGCCAAACATACGGTTTAATTTATCATGATAATCTAAATGACGATTACCAATAATACGCAGCTCGCCGCCTTCTTTTAAAGTATCTTTTGCTTGTTTAAACATTTGCCAAGCAATATGGTCGGTAACGGCCTGAGCTTGGTGAAATGGAGGGTTACAAAGCACCATATCTACACTGTCTCTTTCAAAGCCTGTTAAACAGTCGTTTTCGATGAACTCGCAGTTATCAAACTTATCGCCTAGGTTAATTTCTACATTTAACCGAGCCGACTCTACTGCCATGTAAGACTCATCAACAAAAGTAACTGATGCATTAGGGCAACGAGCAAGCGTCATTAATCCAACAACTCCGTTACCACAGCCTAAATCAATAATGCTTTTAGCTTTTGGTGTTTCTGGTAAGTAGTTAAAAAAGAAGCGTGCACCAATATCTAACGAATCACGCGAAAACACATTTGCATGGTTTGTTATATTAAACTCAGTACCTTCAAGCTCCCACGTTACAGGGAAATCTGCTGCTTTATATCCGCCTTTAGCTGTACTTAATATAAGGCGGGATTTTTTAACTGCTAGGCTAGTTTTTGTTTCACCAATAAATTGCTCAAATGATTTTATTGTTGAGTTATGAATTTCTTTTGTTTTACCTGCGGCAATTACTGGCGTACCAGGTGCAAGGACTTCACTGAGTTCACTTAACTGAAACTGTAAAAAACCTACATTACGAGGGATTTTAATAAGTACTAAATCAACATCCTGCGGTAATGCAGACAAACTATCTAATTGTGTGAAATCTGCTGTAGGCAGTTTGTTTTCTTGTAAGTTATAAGCCGCAGCTTGGTGGCTAATATAAGAATCGTTAACTGAACAAACCGTTAACTTATTAAAATAACAAGCAAGTGCACCAAAGCTATCGTTTAAAATAAGCAATGAGCGACAATCAGGGTGATGTTCGTTAACATAATTGATAAGGTACTCATCTGCCGAATCCCACGCTTGTAAGCTGCGGTTTTTTTGATCCAAAGGAAAGCGTTCAAGAGTAAAGGTTTTATCGCCTAGCTGGGCTTGCGTCGTCATAATGGTTCGTTGATCAGTAATCTAATGTAGGTAAATTCTAACATGCAACGGCAAAACGCCAACCCCCAACAGTTACCAAATGGCTTTTCTTATCAAAGTAGGGCACTTAGTGCACAAAAAAGCCTCGATCTATTTTATTATTTGCAAAAAAACCTACGTTGGCAGCAACCCGATGTAACTGTTTATGGTAAAACGGGGCCTATTCCACGGCTACAATGCTTCATGAGCGATTTAAATATTGAATACGGCTATTCAAGTAGTAAGCAAATAGTAGAGCCATGGGATGAATTGTTACTTAATATGAGAAGGCGTTTAGAGGCGCACTTAAATCAGCCTCTAAACTCATTACTCGTTAATTATTACCGAGATGGTAATGATACGATGGGCTGGCACAGTGATGATGAAATAGAGCTTGGTGATAAACCAACAATTGTGTGTGTCTCGCTAGGAGCTGATCGGATTCTAAAGTTAAAGCACAAGGCGAGCAATAAAGTAACCGACTTAAAATTACAAAGTGGCAGCTGTTTAATAATGGATGGACATAGCCAGCGAGATTATCAACATGCAATACCTAAACAAACAACGCTTGCACATCCTCGAATAAGTTTAACTTACCGATTTATTAAGGACATTAAACAAAAGCAATTTAGTTAGCCAAGCGCTGCGTTAAATTGTTATAGTAAGTGTATAAATTAGCTAATTAAAACGGTCTTTTATGTCAATGCAGCAACAGATCCAAGAAAAAATAAGCAACGCTATTGCGTGTAAACATTTAAACGTAATTAACGAAAGCCATATGCACAGTGCGGGCACTGAATCACACTTTAAAGTAATAGTGGTTAGCGAAGGTTTTACAGGTAAACGTTTATTGCAGCGCCATCGTGAAATTAATGAAATTCTAAAAGATGAATTAGCAAATCATATTCATGCACTCGCAATTCATACATATACACCCGATGAGTATACAGAGCAGGGCGGCGAGGCACCTGATTCACCTAATTGTATGGGCGGCTCTAAATTAGCTTAAATAATTAATAGCGATTTGATTGTTACACTTGTGGTTAACTGATCAGATCAGTGTTTTTAGTATTAGCCTTTAAACTAGCGCTAATTTTTATTGTAAAAGATATAGGATGATCAATGGTCATTAAGCCTAAAATTCGTGGATTTATCTGCACAAACGCACATCCAGCTGGTTGTGCAGAGCATGTTCAAGAACAAATTAACTATGTAAAACAACAAGGCGCATTAAAAAATGCACCAAAAAATGTATTAGTTATTGGCGCATCAACAGGCTACGGCTTGGCTTCGCGCATTACAGCTGCGTTTGGTGGTGGTGCTAAAACATTAGGTATTTTCTTTGAAAAAGAAGGTACAGATCGCAAAACAGGTTCTGCTGGTTGGTACAATACCGCTGCTTTTCAAGATGCAGCAGACGAAGCAGGCCTTTGGTCTAAAAATATTAATGGCGATGCGTTTTCTAACGAAATTAAACAAAAAGCAATCGACACTATTAAAGCAGATTTGGGCAAAGTAGATTGTATTATTTACAGCTTAGCGTCTCCTCGTCGTACAGACCCAAATACGGGCGAAGTTTACTCATCTACGCTTAAGCCAATTGGAAATGCCGTTACTACTAAAAACTTAAATACATCAAAGCGTGAAATTGATGAAATTACTGTTGAAGCTGCAAACCAAGACGATATCGACAACACCATTAAAGTAATGGGCGGTGAAGATTGGGAAATGTGGATTGACGCATTAAAAGAAGCGGATGTATTAGCCGATAACTTTAAAACGACTGCGTACACTTATATTGGTAAAGAGCTAACATGGCCAATATACGGACACGCTACTATTGGTAAGGCTAAAGAAGATCTAGACCGTGCAACCGCTGCTATTAAAGAATCAACAAAAGATTTAAATGGTGAGGCATATGTTTCATCACTTAATGCTGTGGTAACGCAAGCAAGTTCTGCTATTCCTATTATGCCGTTATATATCTCTGCTTTATTTAAAGTTATGAAAGCAGATGGCACATATGAAGGCACTATTGAGCAAATTCACGCATTATTTAGTGAAAACTTGTATGGTGAATCTCCTCGCTTTGACGACGGTGGACATTTATTCCAAAACTATAAAGAGCTAGAAGACGACGTGCAAGCTCGCGTGCAAGCTGTTTGGGATAAAGTAGATACGAGCAGCATTGATGAGCTAACAGATTATGTTGGTTACCATAATGAGTTTTTACGCTTATTTGGTTTTGGTATAGATAGTGTTGACTACGATCAAGATGTAGATTCAGTTAAGCCAATTGCCAATATGATTGACTAACAGAACTTAGGGCCTGTTTATCTTTCGAGGTTAAATTTGCAGCAGTCTGTTTGGTATTTAGGCAAGGCAGAGCCTATGTAGTGTGGTTATTCCCCATAAATGGGCGATAACGTGGAATAAATGCCAAACATGCGCTGCCCAAAGGGTTCTGCCTAGGGGCTATTTACTCTTTGTTGCTCGGTTTTTACTTAGCCCACTAGGTTACAAACCTCACGCCGCGATTAAATAGCCCCTAGATTGAACAAATTTTAATCC
>NZ_JACJDN010000226.1:0-5922 GCF_014163565.1 Pseudoalteromonas sp. SR45-5
TTTTATTTAACTGTATATACTCACAGTTAAATGTACTGTATGGAAAACCAGTTGTATGCGACCATTAACGAACCGCCAAGCTCAAATACTCGAACTAATTAAAGTTTTTATTAAAGACACTGGTATGCCTCCTACACGTGCTGAAATAGCGCAAACATTAGGTTTTAAAAGTGCCAATGCTGCTGAAGAACATTTAAAAGCACTTGCTAAAAAAGGCGCAATTAAAATGAAACCAGGTGCAAGCCGTGGTATTCAATTAATTGAAGAAGAAGAGCCAGAACAATTAGGTTTACCGCTTATAGGGCGTGTTGCTGCTGGTTCACCTATTTTGGCGCAAGAGCACGTTGAAAGTCACTGCAAAATCGATCCATTAATGTTTAAACCGGCTGCAGATTTTTTACTACGCGTTAACGGTATGAGCATGAAAGATATTGGTATTATGGATGGTGATTTACTTGCTGTACATCGTACTCAAACCGCTGAAAATGGACAAGTTGTTGTTGCTCGCCTAGACGAAGACGTAACTGTAAAACGTCTTGAGAAAGCGGGTCGTAAAGTATTACTTCATGCTGAAAACGACGATTTTGACTCTATTGAAGTAGATCTTGAGAATGAGTCTTTTAATATTGAAGGCTTAGCCGTTGGCGTTATAAGAAACGCTGATTGGATGTGACTTTAAAAATAGCTTTTAAACAAGCAGTTTTATAAATGCGTACTAATTAGTACGCATTTTTGTTTTAAAATTTGTACTAAAAAATAGGGCGTAAACAGCCCACTGACTATTTAAGCTGTAAACTTTTTTGCACTTATATTTCCCCCTCCGAATGCGTTAAACCCTTTGTTTTGCTCATATTTTGAACTTCCTGTTGCCCAGTTGATTACCGATTTTTATTAATTATTCAATATCACCTGATTGTTTTTTATACTAAAACTTGCTTGTTGTTCGTTTTTTAGCTAATTGTTAATGTGCTGAGCTAATAATAACTCACAGCTTTTTAGTTTTGAGAACACACAATATACACAAACTCGTTGTTGGCGCAGCAAAACCAATCAATATTAAATAAGATTGGCTAAAAAAATAAAAATAACGAATTGGCGTTTAAGCCGTATGCCTCTTCGCTTTGCATTCGCAATAGCATCAAAGGAGCCGTCACATGGGTAAACTGACCTCTACCTTGTGGCTTATATTATGTGTTTTTTCGCACCCAGTTTTGGCTAACAGCCAATACAATATGCGCAAAGGCGTAACCGATATAAGCAATAATGTATATCAGCTGCACATGACCATATTTATAATATGTTGTGTGATTGGGGTGATAGTGTTCGCAATTATGTTTTGGGCACTTATTCATCACCGTAAATCTAAAGGGGCTGTACCTGCCCAATTTCACGAAAGCACTAAAGTAGAAATACTTTGGACTGCAATTCCGTTTGTTATTTTAATTGCTATGGCAGTACCAGCCACTAAAACCCTAATTGCAATGGAAGATGCCAGCAAAGCTGATCTCACTATTAAAATTACGGGTTCGCAATGGAAATGGCATTATGAATATATGGGTGAAGATGTAGAGTTCTACTCTATTTTATCTACCCCGCAAGATGAAATCGCGAATCTTGCAGATAAAAATCCTAACTACTTACTTGAGGTTGATAAGCCTCTTGTACTGCCAATAAATCAAAAAGTACGATTTTTAATGACTTCTGACGATGTTATTCACTCTTGGTGGGTACCTGATTTTGCAGTTAAAAAAGATGCGAACCCCGGCTTTATAAACGAAACATGGACGAACATAAACGAAGAAGGTACTTACCGAGGCCAATGTGCTGAGTTGTGTGGTAAAGACCATGGCTTTATGCCCGTTGTGGTGGTCGCTAAATCTGAGGCTGATTTTAAAACATGGCTTACAGATGCAAAGCAGGCTAAACAAAAAGCAGCATTAGCAGATGCTGCATTACTTGATAAAACCCTCCCAAAAGAAGAGTTAATGACTTTAGGCGAACAAGTATATATGGCTAATTGTGCTGCATGTCATCAACCTACTGGCATGGGGTTACCGGGCGTATTTCCTGCACTTAAAGGCAGCCCGATAGTGCTTGGCGATATAAAAGATCACATTGATGTAGTTATCCATGGACGACCCGGTACGGCAATGCAAGCTTTTGCCAAGCAGTTATCTATAAAGCAATTAGCTGCGGTTATTACTTATAAACGTAATGCGTGGGGTAATGATACGGGTGATGTTATTCAACCGAGTCAAATACAGACAGCACTTGATGCCAAAGTGGAGGCGAACTAATGAGTAGCATAGTAGAACAACCTAACGCCAATGAAGCTCATCATGCTCATCACCCAGCTAAAGGTTTTAAACGCTGGCTTTACACAACTAATCATAAAGATATAGGTAGTTTATATTTAATTTTTTCGCTGACCATGTTCTTAATTGGTGGCGCAATGGCCATGGTGATCAGGGCTGAATTATTTCAACCAGGTTTACAGTTGGTCGACCCTCACTTTTTTAATCAAATGACCACAGTGCATGGTTTAATTATGGTGTTTGGTGCGGTTATGCCCGCCTTTACAGGCCTTGCTAACTGGATGATACCACTCATGATTGGCGCGCCAGATATGGCATTGCCAAGAATGAATAACTGGAGCTTTTGGATTTTACCGTTTGCGTTTTTAATCCTATTGGCATCGTTATTTATGCCTGGTGGGGGTCCTGCATTTGGTTGGACTTTTTATGCACCACTGTCCACAACATACAGTAATGATAATACTGCATTGTTTGTATTTGCCGTACATATTATGGGAATTAGCTCAATAATGGGCGCAATCAATGTGATTGTAACCATAGTGAACTTACGTGCCCCAGGCATGACATGGATGAAGTTGCCCTTATTTGTATGGACGTGGTTAATTACTGCCTTTTTATTAATAGCCGTAATGCCAGTGCTTGCAGGGGCTGTCACTATGGTACTTACCGATAAGTATTTTGCGACCAGCTTTTTTGATGCCGCAGGCGGTGGCGACCCGGTGATGTTCCAACACATTTTTTGGTTTTTTGGTCACCCCGAAGTATACATAATGATTCTTCCTGCCTTTGGCATTATATCTACAATAGTACCTACCTTTTCTCGTAAAAAACTTTTTGGCTATGCCTCAATGGTATACGCCACATCCTCCATAGCACTATTGAGCTTTATTGTATGGGCTCATCATATGTTTACCACTGGGATGCCGGTCGCTGGCGAGTTGTTTTTTATGTACGCGACCATGCTTATATCGGTACCTACAGGAGTAAAAGTATTTAATTGGGTTGCCACAATGTGGAAAGGCTCAATAACTTTTGAAGTGCCAATGCTTTTTAGTATTGCGTTTATTGTGCTGTTTACCTTGGGTGGTTTTTCGGGATTGATGCTGGCAATTACACCTGCTGATTTTCAATATCACGATACTTATTTTGTAGTGGCGCACTTTCATTATGTATTAGTAACAGGGGCTGTATTTTCGATAATGGCAGGTGCTTATTATTGGCTGCCTAAGTGGACGGGCAATATGTTTAATATCACATTGGCTAAATGGCATTTTTGGCTATCGCTGGTGAGCGTGAACGTACTGTTTTTTCCTATGCATTTTGTAGGGCTTGCTGGTATGCCGCGTCGAATTCCCGATTACGCTCTTCAATTTGCCGACTTTAACGCAATCATAAGTATTGGTGGGTTTGCCTTTGGTTTATCGCAATTGTTGTTTGTAGCTGTGGTAATTAAATGCGCGCGTGGAGGTGATAAAGTGCCTGCAAAAGTATGGGAAGGGGCAGAAGGCCTTGAGTGGGAAGTTGACTCTCCAGCGCCATATCATACTTTTTCTACGCCGCCGGTTATTAAGTAATGACACACGCACCGCTACTCAAACGTTTGGTACTTATTTGCATAGGCATGTTTGCCTTTGCCTTTGCTTTAGTACCTTTGTATGACGTGTTTTGTGATGTAACAGGGCTTAATGGAAAGCCTTCGCTTGAGCAAGCAGAGCAAAGTACACAAATAGTACAAAACCGAGAAGTCGGCGTTAGCTTTACTACTCACGCACAAAGTGGTGCACCGTTTAAAGTTAAATCAAAAGAATACAGTGTAGTGGTAAAACCCGGTGCAATGCGTGAAGTAATGTTTAGTGCTAAAAATAACAGCAATCTAGATAAAGTAATGCAGGCTGTACCATCAGTCTCGCCAGGTAAAGCGGCAAAGTATTTACATAAAATAGCTTGTTTTTGCTTTGATCAGCAACCTCTAAAAGCAGGTGAAGAACTTGAATTTAAATTACTTTTTTATGTTGATACCGCATTGCCAAGCGACATTGAAGAATTAACTTTATCTTATACCGTATTTGATATTAGTGAACAGCTGGTGGCAAGTAATAACTAGCTTTTTAAACTAGTGTGAAACTAGGAGTAAATAAAATGAATCAAGAATATGAGCATTATTACGTACCTGAGCAAAGCCCGTGGCCTATTGTAGGTGCAGTTGCATTGTTTTTTATTGCAGTAGGGGCAGGCTTGACTGTTATGAGTGTAGGTAAAGAAGGTGGTAGCGGGGTTTATCTGCTTTATGCCGGTATTGCTGTGCTTGTGTATATGTTGTTTAGCTGGTTTAAAAATGTAATTAGTGAGTCAGACCAAGGTTTGTACTCAGCACAAATGGATCGCTCTTTTAGACAAGGTATGAGCTGGTTTATTTTTTCTGAAGTTATGTTTTTTATGGCCTTTTTTGGTGCGCTTTTTTATGCACGGGTATTGTCGGTACCTTGGCTTGGAGGTGCAGGCAATAATGCAATGACTAACGAGGTTTTATGGCCAACTTTTGAAGCTGTTTGGCCGCTAGTTTCAACACCTGCTGGCGAAACTACTCAGGCTATGGGCTGGCAAGGCTTACCACTTATAAATACCTTAATACTGCTTACTTCCTCAGTTACTTTACATTTTGCCCACGTAGCGATGGAAAACAATAAACGTACTCCACTTAAGGTTTTTTTAGGCGCTACTATTTTACTGGGTGTTTGCTTTTTAGGGCTGCAAGTTGAGGAGTACATGCATGCATATAATGACCTTAATCTAACGCTAGATGCGGGTATTTACGGTAATACGTTCTTTCTGTTAACTGGTTTTCATGGCATGCATGTAACGCTAGGAACCGTACTTTTATTTGTAATATTTTTACGGATATTAAAAGGGCACTTTACTAAAGATAAGCACTTTGCTTTTCAAGCAGCTGCTTGGTATTGGCACTTTGTTGATGTGGTGTGGCTGTGTTTGTTTGTATTTGTATATGTGCTGTAGCGTTTATTGGCGAATTATTCGCTTTAATAAAACCAAGTTTAAGCGCTGCAATAACAACAATTAAAACAACGAACGAAAACAATACGCGACGACCTAAAAAGTGAGACATAGGTCGTCCCCCTGTTTTCCCTGACACCATAATAAACAATGCTCTAAATAAGTTAAAAAGTATAAATATTAACAACAGTACGATAATAATTTTAATAATCACTGAGTTGACCCTTTATGCAGTTAGTTTTATGGCACAAACAAAAGCTTAGCTCACTAATCACACTTTGTATGGTTGTGGTTGTTGTACTTGTGTGTGTGCGATTGGGGTTTTGGCAGTTGGAGCGAGGTGAGCAAAAGCAGCAACAACTAACCGCCATTGCTAAGCAACAGACTCGTGGTGTGATGAGCTGGTCTCAATTACTTAACTTGCCTGATAGCTGGAACAAAACTGGTGTATTGGTTGAGTTAAAAGGGCGGTTTGTACAAAACCAATATTGGCTTTTAGATAATCAAGTTTATAACGGACAAGTAGGGTACGACCTACTTGCTTTACTAAAGCCAGACACCGAAGAAAAAGTGATTTTAGTTAATTTAGGATGGG
>NZ_JACJDN010000227.1:0-5905 GCF_014163565.1 Pseudoalteromonas sp. SR45-5
CAAAACAGAATAACAATTGTACTATTAGCGATTAATCAAAGTAATAAAAAATCTAATTAAAAAGAATATTGAACAATAAACTTTTCAATTGATAGAATGCCCTACTTTTTCCCATAAAGAGATACAATGGCAAACTTCAATACTCATCTTAATACTGCCGTAATCATCACAGGCTTAGCCTCAGCCACCTTATTATCTGCAGGACATATTGAATTAAAGGGCGCGCTCTGGTTATGGTTTTTAGGCTCAATCGGCGGCTTATTACCCGACATAGATTCAGATAACTCAACATCACTCGATACTATTTTTAACTTATTCGCACTCAGCGCTGTATTACTGGTACTGCATTACATAACCACCGAGCTCATTATTGAAATTAGCTTTATCGAGTTAATCGTAGTGCCGTTATTGGTTTACGGATTTATGAAATACATTATTAGACCCATTTTTGAATGGATCACAGTACACAGAGGTAGTTGCCACTCTTTACTATTTATACTGTTATGCGCGCTATTAACAACTCAAGTAACATGGAAACTGAATGACCAATCAACCACACAAGCAGCCGTCTTTGCCTGGTTAACGGGTGGGTTTATTTTACTTGGCGGGTTAATTCATTTATTGCTAGATGAAATTTACAGTGTAGATTTAAGTAATGTCACCATTAAACGCTCTTTCGGAACCGCTTTAAAAATAGCTGACTTCGATAATAAACTAATTACGCTAGCGTCAATTATTGCCATTGCAGGTTTGATCTATGTTGCCCCTCCCACAGAACAAACTATTACAGCGTTAAGTGACTGGTCTCAATTTAGGCTTTTATCTTAATGAAGGCGATTTAAGCCCTTTTATAGACTTGCCCTACTAAAGTAAGTGACTTTTGCAAAGTCGCTTATCCCCATTGCTAGAATGAATGCAAAATACCCTCTTAGTAATTTAAAAGTTTATGCACAAAGAGGGTAAGAGGCGCTGCGCTTTTAGAGGTTTATCAGCTTAAATCAATGCGACTTTGCTCGTTTAAGTTTAATTAAAAGCGCAAGTTTTAGCCTTTTTGTAATTAATTATTATTTTTATTGGTTTTAGTGAAATTTTTAAATCGCTTTGCCTGTCTTATAGTTTCAATATTTATATAAAAGTTTCAACGGTTTGATGTGTGCAAAACTACTGCATCTTTTAAAAGCGTTAAATATAAAATTATAAGAGGTCCATAATGGAATTTACACATAAACGCACCACCCTAATTACAGCATCGTTATTGTTGGTATTGGCGATATCACAGGGTATTTATTCAGCCCTTTACAGTGCTGAAATTAGTTTTTCAAGGCAGGTTGCTTGGGGGCTAGAAGCGTTGGTATTTACTTTACTTGTTGCCTTTGCAGGCACGGCTATGGTGCAAGCAAAAAACGCTCAACTAGGCTGGTCGGCTATAACATTTAGCGCAATTCTTAACATAGTACAGGTAAGCATTGGCCTTACTTTGTTTTCAACATTTGGAAAAGTAGCGGGTGCCGTAGAAGGCGCACAACCTTTAATTGGTGGCGTGGTTTCTTTGTCATTCATGATTTACTACGCAGCTAAATTATTATTGGGATTAGCAGCACTTGTTTTTGGCCTGTCTTTTATCGCTAAAGGTGGCAAAGCAATTGGCGGGCTTACTGCCTTAGCAGGCGGAGTTGCAATGCTTGCCAATGCTATATTAATCATCTTTGGCCGTGATGGATTCCTTCCATCAGCTGTTGCTGGCGCTTCAGGCATGATTGCAACGTTACTATTAGCAATATGTTTGATTAGTCTTAACCGTAAAGCAGACTAAGGTTTAATAGCTTACTAGTAATGTGCTTATTTAAATAAGTTATAAACATCGGCGTGTATTAGAGATCTAATTCGCCGATGTTTTACGTTTAAAGTGACGCCCACTTTCAACTTAAAGCGTTCGACTACAGCTTCCCAAGTTAATGCCCTCTTCGTAATCTAAAGGCTAATTCACAAAGAGGATATGAGGCGCTGCGCTTTTAGAGGGTAAAATAGCTTAAAACAAAAAGTTTTGCTAATTTAAGTTTTGGTGATTGGAGCCAATAGCTGACTTTATTAGCTAAAAACCCCATCAGCATGTGTTAATCAAAAAAATCGAGTGAGTTTAGTAGTGCGAAAAAAGCCCCGAATAAACCTGAAAGAGTCAATGACCAATAGAAGATACAACCAAGTACCCTGTCGAATATTGTTGTATTTTCGTATAAAGCAGAAGAGTTTGCATACATAAATGCAAACTTACTCTTTTCAACCTTGAGCATCCATTTCCTTGGTAGTGAGAATACTTTAGCAACATTTATGATATCCCAGCCACTTATATACTCCATACCAAGAAGCTCTTTGGTATTTGGATTTTTCCTTAATTTGCGTACAGTAACTTGCCCAAAAAAAACATATAAAACTGCACTAAGAAGGCAACCAACTAGAAAAATAACAAATAAGATTTTTTCAATATCCATTAAGAGTCAAACCATTTCATAATTTCGTCGTATAAACTACCGCTATTTTTCTTCGTATAATCATTAATTTCTATTGAGGCGGCCGCCGCAGTTCCTGCTACTGCCAATCCCCCAATAACAAGCCCAACCCAGCCGACGGGAGTTGCTACGACTAAAAAAGTTAGAGCAGCAGCCCCCGCGTTAACAACACCGATACCAGTAGCAGCACTTGCAATAAAACTAGTTGATTCTACGAACATTTCGCGCTCCCAATTATCACCAGCTTTGTAGGTGTTATGTATGTTACCCACCCGACTACCAAAATCAATTACAGCTAAACCATTTCCTAAAAACTTAGAATACTTTGTAAATTTAACAACATTATCTGCATGAGTAGGGGTTATTAAGTCCAGCTTAGCAACATTACGGCTGCCCCTAGCTATATTTGCCCCCCTTGAAAAGTTTGTCATAGGTGTACCGCGTTTAGATTGGATTTGGTTTGTAACTGCTTTTACTTCCAATCTAAATTTATTTTGCATTTTATCAAAAGCAAGCTTTGCTTTTTGTTTAGCCGCAGCTTTATATGGTGATTTAGACTTGATGGCTTGACGAAATTCGAGCAGTGATTTCTGATAATCACTTACTGCATCGGCAAAATCACCAACTCTAATGGTCTTCACCGCACAAAAAAGCACGGCGTACGCAACGTGATATACAATGGTAGTATTTTGTATCAACCAAACTTACTTGACGTTTTCTCGCGATTGCCATAAGACACCCTGCTTGTTTTTTGCACTAAACAAAGGCTAGCCTCTAACTCCGGAAGGTGCAAAATTTAGGATGGGTGTCTAGTGAATTTTATTTTGCTCAGTTGTACGCCCTGGCATTATATGAACAAAAACATGAATAAAGCTTTCCCGCTTATTACCCACAGAGTAAGTTTTGAATGGATTTATTCTTACTTTTATATCACCCTCATCAAATAACCCTGTTGAATGAGCTACACGGTGAATATGTCCGAGAACAACCTCTTCATTATGAGATTTCAGAACGCTTTCACAGCAGTCAATTATAAAATGTGGCATTGATTATCCTTTTTATTGCCGTTTTGCTTATGCATAGTTAAAGCGGTTTAAACTAACTAAAGCTTGATGTATAAAGTCAAGATTTAACCCCAATCACCTCAAAATTTAGAGTGGGTGTCTAGTTAACTTCAACTTTCTAGAAGAAGGCAGTTAATGGATATGCAAACGATGGAGAAAAATCGTTCACAGATAATGCCAAAAACAATATCATCACTAATAAAACCTATCCTAACGGCATTAAAAAATCAGATTGAAAAAGTAGATTTGAAACTACAAAAACTCATCAAAGAATGTGACGAATATAAGGTCAAGAATGACATTATTCAAAGTGTGCCTGGCGTTGGGAATGTTGTCGCATTTAACTTACTTAGTGACATGCCTGAGCTTGGGTGTGTAAACAATAAAGAGGCTGCATCACTGGTTGGTGTTGCACCATTTAATCGAGAAAGTGGTGTTTATCAGGGTAAACGGATGATACGAGGTGGACGGCCAAAAATTAGAACCGCAATGTATATGGCAATGATGTCAGCTATCCAATGTAACCCTAAATTTAAAGCTATTTATCATCGGCTAGTCGCGGCAGGGAAACCTAAAAAAGTGGCTATTATTGCCTGTATAAGAAAGCTTATAGTAATCATAAATTCTATGGTGAGGGATGGTGTCATGTGGGATCCTAAAATGGTTTGAAATTAGGAATTGACACCATAGTCACTTGTTATATTTTAACTTGCCAAACTTTAACTTCACCATCCATTCCGGATATTATTTTACCATCGCCTTCTAAACGAATAAGAGACTCTAAAATTGATCTCTTATGATCTTGAAGAATATGACCTAAACCTCGATTTTCAAATGCTTGCTTTGGATGCTTAGTTAAAAAATCAAGAACCTTTTTATCAACACTAGCTTCCAAGTTCTTTAATGTTAAATTCGCAACTTTTTCAGATAATAACTTAACGTCTCCAGTTAGCTCGTTATTTGCTTTTGCTTCTTTAAGAACAGATTCAGTTTCTTTAGAGACAGCTTGTTTCAGTTTGTTTGCATCTAGGAAGTGCTCTTCATTGGAGAAGTCACTAGGAGCATACAAAGATTGTGGCTTCATTGCTAAAGTTAAAAAGAAACAGACAACAATGAGCACAGGGAAAAACATTACAAAATATATAAATATAGCTTGCATAGACTCTGGTAACGCGACTAAAGCTCCGGTCGCAAATGTTTCAGCTGTACCTGCAAAAATAGCCACAATTGTTAACGGATTACTTACTTTCATACACAACTCTCAAATAAAACATAACAGCTTATTGAACCCCACTTTGGGGGTTTATAACACCCCAAAACGGCGTATATTACGTTGTTCGATAATCACACCAAACAACTTATTTATAAACAGATAATTACAATTGCTAATCAGTAGCCTTTGTAATTTAACCCCAAAACGACTTTTAATAATGTTATGGGACAAAACTCAAAGAACTGTATTTATATACGGAATTAATTCTATTTTTATTTAAAGCTTTATAGCTCTAGCCTTTAAAACCGTGAATTCCTCTCACACGGGTCGCCATCTCTATCGCCATCCATTTTTGTATTCGGGCAGTTATTAATAAAAAATACTGCCTCTTCTCGTGAGCGCATTTCAGTACAATATTGCCTGCCATCACACGTAAAATTTTGCGTGCTTTTTGGAATAACGATTTTTGGGTATTGTTCATCAAAGGTGGCTAAATCACCATTGGAGGTAACGGGAGTTTGGCTGCTTGAGTGAGTGTTGTATTTATTAATCGTATAAAAACAAAGTGCAGCAATTAGCGCTATTGAGGCAACTTTACCTAAAAAGCTACTGGCAAAATTAGATTTGGCAATGCGGTGCTGCTGTTGTTTGTGTTTTTGATAAGGTGCTTTAAGCTCTGCAACGCCTTCTATGCAGCAGTTAATTGCTTTGGTTTTACCGTCGGGCTGTGTTGCCACTTCAAAGTAAATGGTGTCGCCCACTTTTGGCTTGCGGCTCATATGTTTGAGCGCTGAAATGTGTATAAAGGTGTCGTGCTCTAGGGTGTCTGATTTAATAAAACCAAAGCCCTTTTCGTCATTCCACGCTTTTAACAATCCTTTGTTCATGTATTTACCTGTGCTGATTAAGCTGCGATTACGCAAATTCCATTTAAGTTAAGAATGGTTAGTATACGTTCCTAAATTGCTACCGCGCAACCAAATATTCATATTAGGTTAATTTAAACACGCCAATTAGTTGGCAAAACACTTTACCATATAGGGAAAATACCGAGCTTTGATGTTTAAAATGCAGCAATAAAATAGCCTGTTTTATTTTATAAATTACGGCCATTTGTCCTT